>NZ_JAUBPT010000083.1:0-36650 GCF_036700905.1 Microcoleus sp. S13_C3
TCGCTTCTGTGATTTATTGCGTAAGCGTTGCTTGCCGAAGCCATCGCATCCCTCTTTAAAAACTGTCCGGAGTATTGGTATTATAAATATTTATTAAACAGTCTAATTAATTAGATTCACGATCGTCATTCCCAACACAAAACATCGTATTGGGGTCGATCGCCTCCCAAGCAGTTTTCAGGTCGAGTATCCCCAAAGCCACCGCACTCATCTGACCCGATAATTGCAACCGCCGCCCGGTTCATCCGCAGCCCCGGCAAATATCCCAAACCGAATCCGAAGTAGGTCAGTCCCAATACTAGGTATTTGAGTGTTATCGTATATACTTAAAATCAGTGATTGCCGATTTTTTTATTGTCTAGGATGCTAAAAGTACAGACCGGGTAATTGCAGCTAAACCTGCGGGTATTGCAACTAGCGGGAAATATCGCCGACAGACGGTCTACCAACTACAAACAAACACAGTGGTTGCATTGGGAAGCGAAAATCAGGGTGCTGGACAAGTGGTAATTTTGTTACAAGTTGTAACTTTTTTCAAACAACAGGTTTAATTTAGTTTCACAAAAAAGTTAAATTCCAGAAAGTAAAATTAATTACAGTCGAGTTAAGCTAAAAGTGTTTGCTAAAAAAAGTAATTCAAGCAACCCCGAAACCAACTATTCTCACTTGCTCGACACCGACGGCGACTTCGCGACAGCCAAACTTTCGTGCAGCCAACAAGTCGAACAAGATTGGTATGGAACTCTCTACGAGAATTTTCCGGGCATTTACTTCGTTCTAGACGCTTTGGGAAGAGTTTTTTCGCTCAATCAATTCGGCGCGTCTCGCCTTGCCTACAAATCGCAGGAATTAATTTGTCATTCAATTTTTAACATATTTTACTGCCAAGAGCAAGGCAAAATGCAGGCAGAATTTGCCGGATTGGCCCAGCCGGAAAACGGTACGCCCACTCCAAAAATTGCCTATTGGGAAGGCTGCTTGACTTGCAAAGACGGCAAGATTATTAGAGTAAAAGCAACCGCGCGCCCAATGCCGACGGTAGATTGGAAAATAGAGGAAAATACTAATGGTCGTTCAATGGCGAATTTCCAACGGCCGGCTATACTGTTAGTTTGCGAAGAAATTAAGGCTGCTTCGCAGTCACCCAGGTCGCCCAACCAGAGAGCAAATTGGCGCAGTCCAACTTTAGCGATCGCAAAATTAGCCAAAAGTCAACTTAAAGAACGCCACAATATAGAAGGCTTCATCCGGGAAGTAACAGAAACCGCTGTTAGTATTGTCAACTGCGATCGAGCCAGTATTTGGCTGTATGGCGAAGACAAAACGCAGCTTCACTGCATCGACCTTTACGAACAAAATACTAAACTCCATTCCGTACAAATCATCATCACAGCAGCCGACTGTCCGGCATATTTTCAAGCTTTAAAATCTGCCAGTGCGATCGCAACAGTGGCAGCAGAAAATGACCCGAGAACGCGAGAACTTGTCAGTCTTTATTTGCTCGATCGGGGTACGACTTCCCTGTTAAGCGTACCGATTGTGCTAGCAGGTCAAAGGTTGGGAATAGTCAGCGCCGAACGCCAGGGTTCCGACGGTGATTGGACGGAAGAAGAACACGAATTTACGCAAATATTAGCAGATTTTGTATCCTCCAGTTTGTCAGCTAGCGAAAAGTTAAAATTAGAAGCAATGCGACACGAACAGCAGCAAAACTTGCTGGCCCAATACTACGATCAACTAGAAGAAAGAGTAGAAAGACGCACGGCTGAACTCAAAAAAGCTAACCAAAAACTGCAAAAAGAAATAATTAAAAGAAAACAAGCAGAAGCCGAACTACGCCTGCAGCAACAAGAACAGCAAATTATTTTTGATTCCGTGCCGGCGATGATTTGGCTCAAAGATACCGAAAGTCGCCTGCTGCGAATTAATCAAGCCGCCGCTGCATCAAGAGGTTTGCCTGCTGCTCAATTAGAAGGTAAATCTTTTTATGAAATATATCCTGACGAAGCAGAGCAATATTATTTAGAAGATTTGGAAGTAATCAATTCTGGCGTTCCCAAACAGGGGCAAGTCGAACTATTACCAACAGCATCGGGTCAAAAATGCTGGGTGCGGACAGATAAAATACCTTACCGCGATGAAACAGGTAAAGTCGCTGGCGTAATCGTGTTTGCAGTAGATATTACTGATTTAATTAGAGTCGAAAAAGAACTGCGAGAATATCGCGATCGCCTCGCACAAAAAGTCGAGAAACGTACTGCTATGTACAGGCAAGCCATGACCGCTTTGTACTCGGCAAATACGCAATTGCAACAGTTAATTAACAACAGCTATTCGGTCGGCGAAAATGGCAGCAGCCAGCCAGCAGCGCGCTTGCTCGAATGCGAAGCTTATTTTGAAGCAGTTGCCGTGGCTGACCGCGACACAATTTTGAGCGTCAGCAGCAATTTTGCCCAACTTTTCGGTTACGAACCTGCGGAAATGGCGGGAATGAGCTTGCTGGAACTACTGTCGCCCAAATCATACAAACAGGCGTCGCAAATGATTTCAGCAGCCAGCAATACAGTCTGTGAAACTATTTTTCTCAAGCGAGATGGAACTGCTTTTCCTGCTGACGTTCGCAGCAAATTCGTATTTTGGGAAGGTCGTTTAGTACAGGTGAAAGCAGTCCGAGACCTCACGGAACGCAAATTGACCGCAGCAGAATTAGAGCGATCGCGGTCTCTGCTGCACGCTACCTTAGAAGCAACTGCAGACGGCATTCTCGCCGTTACTACCGCCGGAGAAATGATTAGTTATAACGAAAAGTTAGTCCAAATGTGGGGAATTTATGAAGAAGTTAGAAACTCAATGGATAGAACTGTGCGGCTGGCATTCCTCACTAAGCAAGTTAAAGATCCGAGGGCTTTTTTGCAGAGAGTTAAAGAATTTTATAGTGATGCGGAGTCGGAAGGTTGCGATATTCTAGAATTTAAAGACGGCCGCACTTTTGAGCGCTATACGCAGCCAATTAGAGTCGGACAAAATATTATTGGCAGGGTGTGGCGCTTCCGCGATATTACCTCTCGCGAAAAGGTGACGGCTATGTTGGGAGATTCTCAAAGGCGCTTTCGGGCAATTTTTGATTCTTCTTTCCAATTTGTCAGCTTATTGAAACCGGACGGTACTCTGCTGGAAGCTAACCAAACTTCTCTGGATTTTGCGGGAATTAAGCTACGGGATGTTGCCAATAAACCGTTTTGGCTGTTGCCTTGGTGGGGAGATTCTCAGGAAGTTCGCCAACAGTTGCAAGAGGCGATTTCTCGATCGGCAAAAGGTGAATTTGTCCGCTATGAAGTGGAAGTTCAAGGTGTAAATCGGACGGCAACTGTTGATTTTTCTCTCAAACCGGTCGCGGATGAAACTGGCAAAATAGTCTTGTTGCTGCCGGAAGGCCGGGACATTACTCAAAGTAAGCAAGCCCAAGTCGCGCTGCGGCAACAAATAGAACGGGAACGCCTGATCGCACAGATTCAATCGCGCATCCGTTCTTCTCTGGATCTCCAAGATATTCTCAACACTACAGTAGCGGAAGTGCGGGAGTTTTTGGCAACCGATCGCGTGCTGGTTTTCCGCTTCCGACCCGACTGGAACGGAAATGTGGTGGTGGAGTCGGTTGGAGAAGGATGGATGCCACTGAAGGGGATGGCAATTGACGATTGCTGTTTTGCCAATACTTACATCGGTCAGTATTTAAAGGGCCGAATCCGCGCCATAGAGGATATTCATGCTTCTAATTTGAGCGAGTGTCACCTTAATTTTTTGGAGACTTGTCAGGTGAAGGCAAATTTGGTGGTGCCGATTGTCCAGCAGGGAATTGAACCGAGGGAAGGTAACAGTTCTTGTCAAGTGCCGAAGTTGTGGGGTTTGCTGATTGCCCACCACTGTTCGGCACCCCGCCAGTGGCAGCAGTTTGATGTGGATTTGCTGAGTCAGTTGGGCACTCAAGTGGCGATCGCGATCGAACAATCTTTACTTTACCAGCAGTTAGCTGCGGCCAACCAGCGGTTGGACGGGTTAGCGAATTTGGACAGTCTGACTCAACTAGCTAACCGCCGCCGTTTTGACGAGGTGATCAATCGAGAATGGGAACAGTCGAGCTCTTCGGAACCGCTATCTTTGATTCTGTGCGACATTGACTGTTTTAAACTTTACAACGACAATTACGGCCACCAAGCCGGGGATGCTTGTTTGCAGCAAGTGGCGCGGGCGATCGGGGATGCTTGCACAAACGCACCCGCAGAACGCCTTTATTTGGCTGCTAGGTACGGCGGCGAGGAATTTGGGGTAATTTTGCCAAATACGGATATCGTGGCTGCACAGGCTGTTGCTGAGGGAATCCGCAGCCGCGTCAAAGCCTTGGCTATTCCCCACATCAAGTCTGTTGTCAGCGATAGTGTGACTCTCAGCTTGGGGGTGGCGACGATTTCTGAAGGTCAAAATTCCCCGAAAATGTTGATTGAAGCTGCGGATAAGGCACTGTATCGGGCTAAGTCGGGCGGGCGCGATCGAGTGGCTATTAGTGATTAGTGAGTAGTCAGGTTATTTTTGATTTTAGATTTTTGATTTGGGAATTACTGATGAAGCTGCTGGTTGGGAGCTTGTCTACAGTTGCATTCTTGTTTGAAACTGGTATTACTAAAAAAGTGATCGCCCTAACTGGCATAAAGTTAGTGCGATCGCGGTACTATGAATCAGCTATTTATCTATCAGACTCGGCGCGGATTTTTTACGCATTTTCACGGCTTTTTTTACAAAACTTTACGGTGAGTAGCGTACAAATATCCAAAAACCACGTTTCTCTACCTGATCTCTCTTTTTTTATTGAACCGCAGAGGGCACAGAGGGCACAGAGCAAGAGAAGGGAGAAAGAAGGGAGTTCACACACTGATGAGGGATTGCCATAGCAGCAATTCGCAATCCCCTGTTTGGCCGATGCCCGATGCCCGATGCCCAATTCCCAATTCCCCCCCTATTTAGCTAACAGTTTTTGAAACACCTTATACATATCCTCAGCCAACTTTTTAGGATTCCACAAAGGTGCGAGATGCTCTGGCTGCTTAGATTTTACTAAATGCTCTTTCACCGCATTTCTGAAACCAGCATCGCGACCAAACTTAACTCCCCACTGCGTGTATTCCTCCCAACTCCACGCCGCACCAACATCAAGATTTGCACTTTTCAGAAAAGCGTAGCCCATGCGCGAAAGATATTGGTCGCCGGATCGAGTTACCACTGGCAAATTCGCCCACAAAGCCTCTAAATTGTGAGTCCCGCCGTTGTAAGGATAGGAATCTAAAAGCACGTCGGCTACATAATAAATAGCCCGGTGTTCTTCCTCACTTCTGGTTTGCCCTATAAACTTAATCCGACCAAAATCTACTCCCTGAATTTCGCATTCTTGGCGGTAAGTGCTGTGAATAACGTCGGGGTCGCCTTGACCTTTGCGGATTAACACACTATCTGGTACTTCCTTCAGAATTGTAACTTGAGCTCGTACCATTTCTGGATTGGTTTTTCTCCCTGGCGCAACGCACAGATAAGTCATTTGATCTAAGCCAATTCCCAGAGCGTTTCTAATCGCCTCTCGATTCACAGGAATGCTTTGCAGTGCGCCAATTGCTACCGAACCGGCAGGCAATCTTACTAACTGTTCTAAGTAATTTTTTTCAACACCAGGGGGGTGAGTGTGTTCGTCGCACAGAAAGTAGTGGTTATCTGAAATGTAGGGTGCGTCAAATCCCAGCCAAGAAACGCAAATTCCCGCAGGATATTGATACAGCACTTCGACATTTGTTGGGACTGTCATCGAGTCTAAGTCTATCAAAACATCCAAGTTGTCTTGCGCTACTTCGGCGAAGATTTCACCGCCATCAGCAAAGCCGTTTGGATATTTTTTAGGCCAGTAAAACTTGCCCGCCATGTCTTCAAACCGCTGCGTAACCTCATCTCGGTGGAGTTTCCCGGTGACGTAAAGGTGAACGTGGGGGGTGATGTGGCTTAATTCGCGAATTAAAGCTTCGCTGCACCAGCCTACTGAGTGGCGGCGGAAGTGTTTGGAAAGGAAGCCTATTTTTAAAGGACGCTGTTCTTTTGTTTGGTATTTTGCTAGGTTGCTTCTGTTAATTTCCTGGCGCTTAGGAACGGCTTTTTGGTAGTATTCTTTGGCAATGAGTCTGTAGAAACTGGCATTTTTTTCGCGGTTGTCTCGCAGGTGAGAAACTGCAAACAGGAAGATTTCGTAGAGCAGTTTTAGTTCGATTCCGCTAAAGGTTTCGACCTTTTCGTAGCATAGTTTTTCAATTTCTTCGAGTTTCTGAATTGCCTGTTTGCTGACACCTGATTGCAGGTAGGAAAAGACGTAGGCTGTAGCTGACATGACTGGGGCATTTTCGCCGCAGTTTTCGCAGTATTTGTCGGCTACGCTGCGGGCTCCGGCGAGGTTGGTAGAATGGCTTAGCAAGTCGCACAGTTGTTGGTAGGCTTCGCTAAATTTGGGGTTGCATTCGATCGCCTTTTCAAAATTGGCGATCGCCTCCAACGGCTTATCTTGTTTTTGAATGTGTCCCATCCGGCAGTAAACCTCTGCCCAATTCGGTTTTAATGCCAAAGCTTGCTGATAGCTGGCTAGAGCTTCTTCGAGCCGCCCCTGCATGGAAAAACAATTGCCGAGGTTAGCGTGAACTTCCGGCCAGTCTGGCTTAACTTTCAGAGTGTTTTGATAATTAGTAATCGCTTCATCGTACTTGTTTTGCTGTAAAAAAGAGTTGGCTATATTGAAGTGCAAAACTTCTAAATGTGGCTTTAAAGCTACAGCTTTCTGATAGTAAGCGATGGCGGAGTCGAGATTTCCTTGTTGCGATCGCGCGCTGCCGATGTTACCGTAAGCTTCGGCCCAATCCGGTTTAATGGCGAGCGCTTTTTCGTAGCATTCGATGGCTTCGTCGCGCTTTCCTTGGCCCAAAAGTCGATTACCTAAGTTAAAGTGGAAGTCTGCACCGACTAGCTGCGGGTTGAGTTCGGAGGTTCTTTTAAAACAGGCGATCGCTGCTTCGATGTTGCCGTGTTGGTGATATACTTTCCCTAAATTCCAGTGAGCTCCCGCTAAATCGGGACTCAGGGCAATGGCTTGCTGGTAATGGGCGATCGCTTCTTCCAAACGCCCCATTTTGAAATACATACTGCCGATATTGGCGCGAACTTCCGCAAAATTTGGCTGCAATTCTAGGGCTTGAGAATACGATCGAATTGCAGCTTCTGTTTTGCCTCCTGCTTGCAAGGCATTGCCTAAAGTGACGTAAGCGTAGATGAAATCCGGTCGAATTTTTAGCGCCTGCTGACAAGCTGCGATCGCCTCTTTAATTTTACCTTGAACTAAAAACTTTTCGGCGAGTTTATTGTACGGTTCTACTTCTTCAAAATTGGCAACTTGTCCGCTATCTGGAACATTGAGCGAGGTAACTTCTTCGGAAAGTTCAGCGGGGTTGGTAAACGGAGTATTTAAAGTCTCAGTGGTGGGCGCTGCCGGCAAATTGATACTCGAAGGCTGCAAGCCGTAGCCTTCATCTTTGTTGACAGATACTGGTTGCGCTTCCCCTGATTCTGTTTCTAATTCGATAAAGTTGCTGTCAGTAGCGGTCAGCTCTTTTTGTGCGATTAAACTCGATAATTTCTCCGCAGCGGTGGCATCTCCCGGTTGCAGTTGCAGCACTTTTTGATAGCAAGTAATTGCTGCATCTAACTTTTCTTGCTGCTGCAAAACGCTGCCCAGCATCATATTGACCGAAGACAATTGAGGATTAATTACCAGAGCTTTTTGGTAATAACTGGCAGCCTCTTCCAATTGCCCTAACTTGTAATACATACTGCCGAGATTCGCGCTGGCTTCAGCAAATTCCGGCTGAATTTTTAAAGCTTGCAAGTAAGCTTGAATGGCCATTTCCAGTTTGTTTTGACTGTGCAGGGCATTGCCCATTGTCAAGTAAGCAGGAGCAAAAGTGGGTTGAAATTGAAGAGCGACATTACAAGAGGCGATCGCCTTTTCAAATTCTCCTTGCAAAACATAAACTTCCGCCAACTTTTTATGAACTTCTGCATCTCCTGGATTAAACTCTAAAGCTTTCTGATAATTCTCGATAGCGCCACCGAGATCACCCTGATCTTTCCGCCAATTTCCCTTTTGAAAATAATCTCTCACTGCCTCTAAACCTACTAAAGAATTCCCGATCATTTGCTCTGCCACTCTTACAGGTTTTACACTAATACTATTCAGCCATTCTACCCACTTTCGGGAACGCACAGACCAAGTACACCCTTGATTTATATATTCTACCTGCTGTCTTAAATGATTTTCAGCAGTGGCGCAGCCCGCACCCGTGCCCTCATTTAAAACTCCGACTATCGCCTCTAAAAACCGCCTTGTATATCCCTCCCAATCTGGGTTGCCCGCCCGCTTCCAATTAGTTATCGATGCAAAATTTTCCACCCCTGACATTGAAACTAGACGGGCAAATCCAGCAGTTGTTTCCGGCAAAGCTGCCAATTCACTCGTCACAATCCGGCAACCGCAGGCCATCGCCTCCATCACGGCAATAGATGAGGTTTCCAAATAGGTATTCGGGTAAGCTAAAACCGCCACTGAACGCAGTTGCCGGACGAGTTCGGGTTGCGGTACGGAACCGACGTACTCCACGCCTTCTGTTTCCTGACACTGGCGGTAAAGTTGACCGAAAAAAAGCTGGTTATCATTGTCGTCTATTTGGTGTACTTTCATGCTTGAAAATACTTTTAATCTGGTTCCGGGGACAGCTTGACGAATTTCGGGAAAGACTTTTAACAAAATATCGAGTCCGCGAAATGGAGTGCTGGTGTAAGCTAGAATGGGCGGTCGAGATTTATGAGAGAGGATAGAAATATTATCTGCGAAAATGTTAGCAAAACAAGGTGCGATCGCATTTCTTAAAACACAACTGCGATTAGAGTCAATCCCAAAGCGCCGATGAAATTGCTCGCGCTGCCAGTCGCTGACAAATACAAAGGCATCGCAAGCATTGATTTCTCGATCATTCTTAAAATTTTCGAGGAATACAAAGCCCGGTTCGTTATGAATCCACAAAATTAATTGAGTGCGATGCCCCAAAAGCGGCTTGATTTCCAGCGCTTTGCCGACTATATTGACTATAACTAAAAAATCGAGCGATCGCAGCAATTCTAAATTAGATTTGTCCCCCACCCTGCGCCTGCAATCAACGCCGCGCCACATCCCAGACTCGGAAGTATTGTTGAGCAAAAATACCTCATTTCCCTGTGCCGCCAACGCCTCAGCTAAGTAACAAATAGCCGACTGAGTGCCGCCCAAAGGTTTGCAGTAAGGAGTTTCAATATTGTAATCCCAAGTGTAGGTATCGAGAAAGCCGATTTTCATTGTGGCAATTATCCACCGATTTGTGAACTAGATTTTTTTTATTTAACCGCAGAGGACGCAGAGGGCGCAGAGAAAAAAGAGAGAAGTTCCCACTTGAAATAATTGGCGAGTTCCCTCTCTTCTTCTTCTTCCTCTCTGCGTTCTCTGCGCTCTCTGCGGTTAAATAAATCCATAATAAATGGTATAATCTTAAAACTATTAAGGAGTACCGAACATGACCACAGAACAAGATCCCGTAAAATTGATGAAACAGCAAGTCGGCTTTGCTGCAGCCGATCGCGTAAAATCTGGTATGATTGTCGGACTCGGCACCGGGTCAACTACAGCTTATACTATTCAAGCATTGGGCGATCGCATAAAATCCGGTCAACTCAAAGACATCAAGGGAGTGCCCACATCTTTTCAATCAGAAGTGTTAGCCAAACAGTACGGAGTACCCCTGACAACACTAGATGAAATTGACAGAATTGATGTGGCTATTGACGGCGCTGATGAAGTAGATCCCCACCTCAACTTAATTAAAGGTGGTGGCGCAGCCCACACCCGCGAAAAAGTAGTCGATTACCTCGCCACTCAATTTATTGTAGTAGTTGACAGTTCCAAAATCGTAGATAAATTGGGTTCGACGTTTCGCGTGCCCATCGAAGTTATACCGATGGCATTAACACCAGTGATGCGCGCCATTGAAAAATTGGGTGGCAAACCCGAACTCCGCATGGGTGTGAAAAAAGCCGGCCCGGTAATTACCGATCAAGGTAATATGGTAATTGATGTCAAATTTGATGACATTGCCAACCCCGGAGAAATGGAAAAAAGCTTGAATAACATTCCCGGTGTGTTAGAAAATGGTTTGTTTGTAGACTGTACAGATTTGGTTTTAGTCGGCGAAATCCAAGACGGAAAACCCGTAGTACGCGAAATTTCTAAATAGCCAAAACTGCCCTGGTTTGGTCAAACACTCTTTGTGGAACAGGCATCTTGCCTGTTCAGGAGAATGCTGCAATATGGGAGTTAAGCTGTTGGGCATCTAAATTGTATTTTTAGGGCGGGCTTTCTGGCCCAACCCTACTCCCCACAAGACTTTTCTTAAATTTGACTATACAATTTAAATGCACTTGGGCTTACCTTGGCTTTGATTGTCAAAATTCAGCGGTTTAAACTCCTGTATGACGGAGGAATATTTTTAGGGTGGTTTATAAATCTCCATGCTAAAAACCAGGCGATTCATCTGTCAACTGTCAACTGTCAACTGTCAACTGTTAACTGTCAACTGTTTATGATGCAATATCGCAGATTCGGTCGCACAGAATTATCCATGCCCGTCTTTTCCTGCGGTGGTATGAGATATCAGTACAAATGGCAAGACGTGCCAGCCAATGAAATTCCCCCAGACAATCAACAAAATCTAGAAGCGACGATTAGCTACTCGATTGAATGCGGCATAAATCACATAGAAACTGCTCGCGGTTACGGCACTTCCGAAATGCAATTGGGGTGGATTTTCCCGAATTTTTCCCGCGAAAAGTTGATAGTGCAAACGAAAGTTAGTCCCAAACCAAACTCCCAAGAGTTCCGCGAAGACTTTGAAAAATCCTTAGCTTATTTGCAACTAGAATACGTGGATTTACTGTCGCTACACGGCATTAATACGTGGGAATTGCTAGAGGATTCTATGCGTCCGGGCGGCTGCATGGATGTGGCGAGAAAGTTACAAGCAGAAGGGAAAGTTAAGTTTATTGGTTTTTCCACTCACGGCCCGACGGATGTGATTATCAAAACAATTGAAACTAATCAATTTGATTATCTTAACTTGCACTGGTACTACATCAATCAAAGTAATTGGCCAGCTATTGAAGCTGCTAAACGTCACGATATGGGCGTTTTTATTATCAGTCCTTCCGACAAAGGCGGTCAACTTTACAGCCCGCCGCAAAAATTGGTAGATTTGTGCTATCCGTTGAGTCCGATGGTGTTTAATGATTTGTTTTGTTTGTCGCATCCGCAAGTACACACTTTGAGTTTGGGCGCCGCAAAACCTGAAGATTTTAACGAGCATCTTAAAGCTGTAGAATTGTTAGATAGAGCCGATGAAATTTTGCCTCCGATATTAGAAAAATTAGAAAGAGCAGCAATTGATAAATTAGGAGAAGATTGGTTTAATACTTGGCACGTCGGTTTACCAACTATCGAAAATACTCCCGGAGGTATTAATATTTATGTGATTCTGTGGCTGTGGAATTTGGCGCAGGCTTACGATACGATCGACTATTGCAAGATGCGCTACAACCTTTTAGGTAATGCCGGCCACTGGTTCCCGGGCCAAAAAGCCGATCGCCTCCATGAATTAGACTTGCGCCGCCCTCTCGCGCACAGTCCCCACGCTGCTAAAATTCCCGGTATTCTCCAAGCAGCCGATCGGCTTTTTGGAGGCGAAGCCATCCAGCGCTTGTCCCAAGAATAATCGCAAAAAAACCCGGTTTCGAGACAGAAACCGGGTTGGTGAACCGGAGCACGTGAGTTAGTTACGCGCATACAATTAGCCTATAGCTGGTAAAAGTATAGTCATCTATTACATGACATGGGAGGCCTTCGGTCCCTCCCCCTTCACTTTTACTTTGAGCGGATTGACCCGCATTGGCCCAGCTACGCAGCTCCCTATCCCATTGCTCAATGCTTTTGGGAGTGCTTTTGCCACGATCATGTAATACCCATTCACGGAGCGCATTAATTAACAAACCATCTGCGGTTTTGTACAAACATCTGTGGATGTGTTTGCCAATCGGCTAGCTGCATGAGTGATAGGTGTGGCCCGTAAATAAAGACCGCGTTGAAAGCGGTTGCTTGGGCAGTCCAAATCCTTCTGCTCAGTCAGCATATACTACTCCTGACTATCTTTGACGAGAAACTTAATGAAGTTTTACAATACTTGAGAAACTCTCACAACCATCGCCCATCCGTCTCATCCATTCGGGCGATACAACTTTTTTTCTCAACTCACCCCCATTTTGCTTTAATCTGAGATAAAACAGTTAATAATTCACTTAGGTACTTTTTATGACTCTCAAACGCCGAGATTTCTTGTATTTGGTAACTGCAACCGTCGGAGCCATTACCGCAGGTGCTTGCCAAGCGTCAGGAAATAATGTATCGCAAGCAAGTCCAATTGCAGAAAGCCCAAAAATAGCCCAAACTCCGGGGCCTTTTACACTGCCACCTCTGCCCTACGAATACAATGCTTTAGAACCGCACATTGATGCGCGGACAATGCAATTTCACCACGACAAACACCATGCCGCCTACGTTAAAAACCTCAACGATGCTGTCAGCAAATACCCGCAACTCAAAAATATTACTGCGGAAAATATGCTGCGAGATTTGAGCAAAGTGCCGGAAGATATTCGCACAACCGTGCGTAACAATGGTGGCGGACACCTAAATCACACTATGTTTTGGGAAATCATGAGTCCCAAGGGCGGCGGCGAACCGACAGGGGCAATTGCAAAAGCAATTCAGCAAAATTTCGGCAGTGTTGACGATTTTAAAACAAAATTTAACGATGCCGGCGCCAAGCGTTTTGGCAGCGGTTGGGTGTGGCTAGTCCGCAATAAAGCTGGCAAACTTGAGATTACAACTACTGCCAATCAAGACACTCCTTTCATGGAGGGCAACTATCCAATTATGGGTAACGATGTTTGGGAACACGCTTATTATCTCAAATACCAAAATTTGCGCGCAGACTACTTAAAAGCTTGGTGGAATGTTGTTAATTGGGCGGAAATTAACAAGCGCTACGAAAAGGCGATCGGGTAGTTTTCAATTAGATGAAATACAGGACACGGCCGATGAAATACAGGACACGGCAGTGCCGTGTCCCTACTAGCGCACGGGACGCTCGAACTGCTGTACAACTTTCCGCAAGTAAACGCAGTGCCGCGCACCCTGACTCGTCGGCGTTGTGAATGCTTCGACTGACTCAACTTTACCGCCCAAGTGCTCGATCGCCCTTTGCAACTCCGTCTCTTCCTCCACCGTCCAATTTCCACGGTAAAGTACAGCCAAACCGCCATTTTTCAGCAGAGGCAGCGCGCATTTAGCGCAGAGAGGAGCGGCTCCCACTGCTCGGAGAACGGCTAAATCGTAAGCTTGTTTGTGCTGTGGCGCTCTGGCAATTTCATCGGCTCTGCCCAACAAAGTCGCCGCATTTTCTATCCCTAAAGACGGCACAACTGTTTCCAAAAAAGTAATTTTTTTGCGTGTAGAATCGAGCAAAGTAACTGATAGTTGCGGCAGGGCGATCGCGATCGGCAGACCCGGAAAACCCCCACCTGTCCCGATATCGATCGCTTTCTGTACCGACTCCGCGGCCAATTCTGGATTTTCCGCCGAATTGTGATTAGCTGGCAGCAGTCTTGCAATTCCCCGCAGAGAATCCCACAAATGTTTTTCCCAAAACTCCATCGGCTCAGTAATTCGAGTTAAATTCAAGGAGCGATTTCCCTCGATAATTAACTCATAAAGTCGCTGAAATTGTTGTTGC
This sequence comes from Microcoleus sp. S13_C3, assembly GCF_036700905.1. Lineage (NCBI taxonomy): Bacteria > Bacillati > Cyanobacteriota > Cyanophyceae > Oscillatoriales > Microcoleaceae > Microcoleus > Microcoleus sp. S13_C3. Next base: position 14,001 of record NZ_JAUBPT010000083.1, read on the forward strand.
TGCGACTCATTCGGCTGCCAATTCAGCGTTTTTTGCCACAACTCATTCATCTGGGGCAACACAGGCATTGTAATCTGATTCATCTTCTATTCCCACTCTTTTGTAAGCTCTGCAAATTCTCGGCACTTAAAAATGCTTCATAATGCGATAGACCCGCCCGCACTAACTAATGACTAATGACTAATGACTAATGACTAATGACTAATGACTAATGACTACTGACTACTGACTACTGACTAACAAAACTTGTTTCCTTAGCTTCTAATTTAGCCCGATCGACCTCTTGCAAATCCCCGTGGTCTAAAGTCCAAAATCGGTCAGCAACGCTCAACAAATCGCTAGCATCGTGAGTAACAATCAACAAAGTCCAGTGACTTTTCAACTTACTCAACAAGCTTACCAACTGCCGTCGCATCGACCAATCCAAACCCGCCGTCGGTTCGTCCAAAAGTAGCAAATGTGGCTGCCGAATTAGCTGCACCGCCAGGGCTACCCTCCGCTGTTGTCCGCCGCTTAAAGCGTGGGGGGAAGCGCGCAGCGGCAAATGTCCGAGCCCCACTTCTGCCATTGCTGAGTTAATTTGTTCTGAGCCCAATTCAGGATGCCCCAACCGCAATTCTTCTAAAATTGTGCCTCCGCAAAAATGCCTTTCTGGAAACTGGAATACTAACCCTCCTAACTGTTGCAAGTGTTCTGGTGTTAATTCTTGTTCCCGCCAACGGATGTCGCCGCTAGTTTTTTCGGCTAAACCTGCTAATATTTCTAATAGCGTACTTTTGCCTGAACCGCTGCGACCCACAATCAGCCCCATTTGCTGCGATGGCAGTTCTAAGTTAATATTTTTCAGAATAGGATTCGGACAGGCGGTAGGATGATATACTAAGTTTTTTAGATAAAGCATTAACGGCAGTTGTTAGTTGGCAGTTGTTAGTTGGCAGTTGTTAGTTGGCAGTTGTTAGTTGGCAGTTGGTAGTTGGCAGTTGTTAACACTCAACAGTCTACAGTTAACACTCAGAAAAATAGTTATTGTTGGATCGGGGAACTTCGGGTTGTGCTATTGACAGTTAAGGCTGTTTTTGGCTGGGGCCGCTCCGCCACAATTATTTTACATAAATCTTAACAAAAAATTTCCTTTTTTTTTCAGGATTGGTGTTTGCTTTTTGAGTTTTTTGATGGTATATTTTAATAATGGAAATCTGTGCGTCTATATACTGAAAGTCACACTCCCATTATTAAAATATACCGCAACAGCTAGAAAAAATCAAGCAAATTTCACTCTTTTTTTGACCGCGGCCCGATAGTCTGAGAATTTAACTCTCTTGTTTCTAGTTTACAGTATATTACATTGAGAGAATTGACGATGACGAAAACCCCTTTAGCATCGGTGGGCAAGCAAATGTTAAGTTCTAAACAGACAGTGCGGGCGATCGCCAGTGCAGGAGCGATCGCCCTCAGCATCTGCATTAACTCAGCATTAGCGGGCGATCCCTTTCGCAGCAGCAACCCGCAGGCGATCGGGCCCAACACCGAAACCGCTTTCAAAACAATGTTTCAGCAAGGAAACTACAAACAAGCAAAAACTCAAGTTCAACAAGCACTATCAGCCGAACCAAACGAGCCGCTAGCCTATGCTATGGCAGCCTCCCTATCCTACATCGAAAAAGACTTCAACTCGATGAATTCCTACGCGCAAAAAACGCGCGAAGTCGGCGAAAACTTGACTAAAACCAATCCATTGCGCGGCAATATTTACACAGCAGCAGGTCACTTTCTAGAAGGGGCGAACATTATAGCCAAAGAAGGAACAGCCAAAGGCGCGCCCCAAGCTTTGAGTAAATTGCGAGTAGTATTTCAATATCTAGATGCCGCCGACAAAATAGCGCCCAACGACCCCGAGCTAAACCTGATCAAAGGCTACATGGACTTAATGCTAGCCACAAACCTGCCCTTTTCCAACCCCAACGAAGCCATTCAAAGACTCGAACAAAAAGCCTCTCCCCGCTACTTAGCTTATCGCGGCATGGCAGTAGGCTATCGAGACTTGAAAAAGTACGATCGCGCTTTAGAGTTTGCCAACAAATCCCTAGCCGAAACACCCACTAATCCCGAACTTCTATATCTAAAAGCACAAATCTTGTTCTCCCAATCCCAGGGAAAAGACAGCAACAAAACCTTACTTGAGGAAGCCCGAAAAAACTTCGACGCCGCCTTAGCAAAACCTGACCAACTGCCCCGCAGTTTAGTAGCCGAAATCTTCTTTGAGCAGTGCAGAACTCGTAACCGTCTCGACAGCAAATCTCGCGACTGCGACCCGATGCGCGATAAAATCAGAGATGCAGATGGAGTCTGGGGGCCGGCAGCCTTACCACCCCTTTAAAAAGAGTCAGAGGGGAAGTCAGAAGTCAGGAGTCAGGAGGAAAATTTTCCATGTCTCCCTGTCTCCCAATTTTCCTCTCTCCTGCAATCCAATTCCTGCAATTCCATTCCCTTTCTTTGATAAAATTGATGCAAGTAGAGTTTCGCGAGTTTAACCCCTTTGACCTCTGGATTTGGCTGAAGTTCAGCAACGTGCCTTCAAACGGTGAAAAACAGTATGTTGAAGAAGTGTTTGACTCTTGGTTTTTCTTGGGAAAACTCGGAGGATTTAATGCGGAAAATTTGCAAGTTCAAGATGAAGGCTTAGACATCAGTGATATGAATTACGATGTTAATCTAGCCGACCAAAGCATGATGGCTTTGATGCACAATATGGGAGAAATGGAGTATCAAGGTTCTTGGGCTCGTTGCTGGTTTGATTTGGGTACTAGCGATGCAATTGGCCTCGATGTTTTGATTAATGTTTTCCAGCAACTCAGCAAAGAATTCGTAACGATTGAAAAACTCGTTATTGGCGGGGAAAATATAGACTGGCCAATTGAAAATAGGAGGAGCAGAGAGGGTTTTGCCGCCGATAATTAAACGTGGGCATCACACGGATGACACGGATACACGGATAATATAGTCCTGGACGCACGGGTAATCAGAAACCGGGTTTTTTTCCTTGAATACTTTGTTACAACGCTTGAAGGGCAAAAAACCCGGTTTCTTTGGTTTTGATGCGTAATGACTGATGACTAATGACTGATAACTAATTATGCAAGGTAAAATTCGCGTAATTGTTTTAGGATTAATTCGATCGGGCGATCGCATCTTCGTGTCAGAATGCGAATATCCGGTCACAAAAGACACATTTTACCGCGCTTTGGGCGGCGGCGTAGAATTCGGAGAACACAGCATCGACGCTTTGCAAAGAGAGTTTCAAGAAGAAATTCAAGCCGAGTTAACAAATATCAAATATTTGGCTTGTTTGGAAAACTTCTTTGTTTATAATGGCCAAGCCGGACATGAATTAATACAACTATACCAGTGCGATTTTGTCGATTCCAAATTTTATGAATTGGATAGTCTAGCCTTTGCAGACGGAGATGGGGAACATACTGCATTTTGGATGCCCGTCGAGCGCTTTCGATCGGGCGAATTGCGCCTAGTTCCCGACAAATTTCTCGACTACTGTTAAGGCTAATAAGCTGTGGAGCATTTAAAATAGTATTGTATGGTGCGTCATTCCACAGCGTTTCCCTTGCCGGTGGAAGCGATCGAGAGCTGACGCACCCTACTGGCCTCGTTAGTGGTTTAAATGCTCCACAGCTTAACTCAACCAATACCAAAAAACAAATACCTGATATGGAGAAATTAAACCTAAAATATTGGCCGTCGGGGCTGGTTTCACCTGAAATATTGGCGATAACTAACAGGATGAATAAACCCGCCCCTTCCTTCCGCCCGCGCGTTACCCTGATCTACCTTACACTAGGCAGAGTCCGCAACAGCTCATAGAGCAAAGAGTTAATAAAACCGAGGGCTATAGCACCCAGCAAAGCACTCCAAATTCCCCAGCGCAAGCGAAATCCTTCGACTAGCCAAGCCGCTAATCCAAAGATAATCGCGTTGATAACAATTATCCACAAACCAAAAGTTACCAACAGCAATGGAAAACCCAAAACCACAAAAAGCGGCCGCACCAAAGCATTCAGCAATCCAAAAACCGCCGCCGAAATCATCGCTTTTCCAAAAGTGTCAATTTCCACCCCTATGGGCAACTTGGAAATGATAAAAAAGCTCACCGAAGTAACCAGCCAAGCAATTATCAGCGAAATGATATCCATGTGCCAATCTCCTTAAAAAAGCTAAACATTAAATCGGAACAACAGCACATCCCCCTCTTGTACAACATACTCTTTTCCTTCACTGCGAACTAAGCCTTTTTCCTTAGCCGCATTCATCGCGCCCGTAGCAACCAAATCTTCATATGCTACAGTTTCGGCCCGGATGAAACCCCGTTCAAAATCAGAGTGAATAACCCCCGCAGCTTGCGGTGCTAACATTCCCGCGATAATCGTCCAAGCGCGAGTTTCTTTCGGGCCGCTAGTAAAATAAGTCCGCAAACCCAATAATTCGTAAGTAGCTCGAATCAGAGATTTTAAGCCACCTTCTTTGACCCCCAGAGATTCTAGGAAATCCGTTCTTTCTTCCTCGGATAACTCCACCAATTCTGACTCAACTTGCGCCGAAACTATGACAACCTTAGCATTTTCTGCTTCTGCTACTTCCCGCACTTGTTCGACATAGCTATTTCCCGTTGCTAAATCGTCATCAGATACGTTAGCAGCATAGATAATTGGTTTGTTGGTGAGTAATTCCAAACCTTTAACTAATTGAGCTTCTTCATCTGTGAAATTGTACTGCCGCGCTGGTTTCCCCGCATTCAAAACAGCGACCAATTTTTCGAGCACATCCACTTCTGCCTGAGCTTCCTTATTGTTGCGGGCCAGCTTGCGAGTGCGATCGAGCCTGCGTTCAATTTGAGCTAAGTCTGCTAGAATTAATTCGAGATTGATAATGTCAATATCTCGCTGGGGATCGACAGAACCGGCAACGTGAATAATATCATCATTGTCAAAACAGCGGACAACATGGACGATCGCATCCACAGCCCGGATGTGAGACAAAAACTGATTTCCCAGTCCTTCTCCCTGACTCGCCCCCTTTACTAAACCCGCAATATCCACAAATTCCATCCGCGTCGGCACAGTTTGCGCGGAATTGCAAATATTGCTCAGCACCTTCAACCGTTCGTCTGGCACTGCCACGATACCCGTATTTGGCTCGATCGTACAGAAAGGAAAATTAGCAGCAGTCGCCTTGGCATTAGCAACCAGAGCATTAAACAAAGTAGATTTGCCAACATTAGGCAGTCCGACAATTCCGGCAGTAAGCATAGCTATTTAGAAACATATCACTGTTTCAAAATATCATAAGTATCAGCAATATATCTGACGTGTGTGTTCTAACTTCCACAGCTAAGCTTGAGTAAATATACAACTTAAGGTAGATGGCTCAATGGTTAACCGATGGTTAAGCAAAGTGACGATCGCTGCGGGGCTGTCGCTGCCTCTGTTAGGGCTCACAGCAGCTAGCGTTTTCGCTGAGATGCTCAAAATTTCGGTGATTAACAACAGCGGCAAGACGATGACAGCCGTTTATATGTCTCCTCCCCATAAGGATACTTGGGGAGAAAACGAGCTAGATGCCCCCATTGCCGATCGGAAAAAGGCAGATTTTGAGTGGAATCAAGCTGACTACGGCGGCTCGGATGCGGGCTGTATTTTCGATGTCAGGGCCGAATACTCGGACGGCAAATCCACTGATTTGGGTGCTGTTGACCTTTGTAAAGAGAATGCGCTCAACTTCAATTAATTGATAATTTAGGCAAAAACCGAGTTTTTTCAAGTCTGATATTCCACAAAAATATTGGGGACTTTGGAGAAACCGGTTTTTGCGATCGACCTGACAAACAATCTTAAATTTCGCGATCGACTAAAACATAATTTAAACAGGTTCAGGGATTGTCTGAGGAATAGGCTCCGGCACTGTTTGAGGAATTGGAGAGGGTACAGTTTCCGGCACCGGTTCGGGAATTGGCTGGGGAATTGGCGCAGGTACCGGTTCCGGTACAAGGCCGGGAATCGGTTCGGGTACGGGGCCCGGCACTGGTGGCGATGCGGGTATAGTCGGCAGCCCCGGTTCGGTACTGGGAATCTGGGGGCCTGGAAACGGACTAGGGTTGGGAAAAATCACGGCAATTCTATTAATAACTCGATACAATCAGCGTAGACAAAAAACTAAAAATACGACATCTATCTAAATAGTGAAAATTTGTTTTAAGTGGAATTTAGCTGCATTTTATATCGGCTGTTTGGAGTAGATGACAGCAACCGGGTTTATTTGTATTTGATTTTTTATGCTGACGGAATGCAATTTGGGCACAGGCCCCCGGTACAGGCCGTGAACCCTTGAAAAAAGCGTAGCGTACTCATCACGTGCGATCGCTACAGCCCGTGGGAGCAATTCTAAAATCTCAAATCTCAAATCTCAAATCGCGCAATCGATCGCCCTCCGAAAAGCCTTGCCCGCCTGTAGTTTGGCACGACACCTAGCCAAAAGTACAGGTTCTGTCCTGTACTTACGGCCAGTGGCGAGCTGGCCTTTTGGCTAATTTAAGACTCAACTAAAAGCTAGGAACTTTTTGGGGATTATTCTCCTACTATTGAACCTACGCTGTCACAGATTTTTAGGATTAAGCAAAAAGTTTCTCCCAATCCAAATCTGTTTCGGTCTATGCAACAATGAACGCCTAGGCATAAAGGGGCATAAAGGATGCATCTCCAAGATTTTGTCGAGACAAATATCAAATACGATGTCAGCAAAATAGTAGCCGATCGAGAGTTAAGCTTAGAAATCCAAGAGCTTCTGATCGCTCAAGGGCTACTCTCTCCCACAGTAGAAGATATCTTTGGCCCTGTTTCTATTGCTGTTTTAAAACGCTTTCAAAAACTAAATCGCTGCTATGAACCAGGATTTTTGGGAAAACGAACAGCTACCGAACTCCTCGAAGTTGATAAAGTAGCAACGCGAGGAGCGGAAGGGGTTCCCTCAATTCAGGTTAAAATTATCCAAGATACTCTCCTTAAAAATAAACCGTTGCAATCCGATGCTTTATTGCCGGCAGAAAAACACAATCTCAAAGTCGGCGTCACCCTCAGAGTTGCCTCATTTGAAGTTGAGCGCAGTCATTTAAAAATTACCTTAGCTGATACTCCAGTTGAGAATACTTGGACTGGATATATTTTTGGAGAACACGCCGAAGTTTTTGAAGGCACTACCAGAATTTATCCAAAACGCGATGAAGTTAAATTGCCGGTTCCTTACAAATCTCAGAGAGATAATGAAATGAACCCTGATGGTTCTTGCAATGTTACTTCAATAGCGATGTGTTTGGAGTATCTAAAGATTCCTCGTCGGCACAGTGAGGGGCAGTTTGAGGATGAGCTTTACAACTATGCCTTAGATCAAGGATTAAGCCGGCATAGTGGTTACGATCTAGCTCAAATTGTGCGCGACTATGGAGCGAAAGATAACTACAGTGAAACGGCCACCATTGAACAAGTTACAGATTGGTTAGCGAGTGGAAACCCAGCAGTTGTACATGGCTATTTTACTTATCCAGAAGGTCACATCGTTGTCTTCGTTGGCTATGACAGCACAGGCTTCATTGTTCACGATCCTTATGGGGAATGGTTCGCCGATGGATACGATCGCAATGAACCCGACGGAAACGATGAAAAGGGTAAATTCCTGCATTACTCCTACGGAATGATTAAAGATACCTGCATCCCCCCCGATGGAAGCTTTTGGGTACATTTTATTTCCCGCTAGTGAGAGTTGGTGTCATTTATCCATTTCCTAGAATCGTTAATAGCTAGCAAATATTAGCTATTAATGATTAGAACCAATTTAAACACTTTAATTAAACAAGACAGTTATGGCAAAAAACATTTACGCGCTGTTAGTTGGTATTGACAACTATTCTCCCGCATCTAATCCTCTCGTCCCTCCCTTAAAAGGTTGTGTTAACGATATTAAAGCTATAGAAGCTTATCTGGGAGAGCGAATTACTCAAGATAGCGAATGGAAACTGATAGAGCCTACAGACCAACCTTGGATACTGCTCAATCAAGATGCCACTCGTCAGGCAATTATCAGCGGTTTCCAGCAGCATTTGTGCAACGCTGACAGCGAAGATGTTGTCTTATTTTACTATTCCGGTCATGGCGCTCAAGAGAAATCACCAGAGGAATTTTGGGAATTAGAGGCAGACCGCTTAGATGAAACTTTAGTGTGCTATGACAGCCGTGCAGAAAATGGTCGGGACTTAGCTGATAAAGAACTAGCCTACCTCATATCCAAAATAGCCCTAAAAGAACCCCGCATTGTTGTCATTCTTGACTGCTGCCACTCCGGTTCGGGCACCAGAGACTTACCCCCCGAAACAACAGTGAGGCGCGCCTTAGTAGACTCGCGGGAGCGCCCCCTAAGCACGTTTATTTTTGCCGAAGACGCACCAGCTATTCAGGAAATACTAAGCACTTCTAAAGAATCAGAAAAAAAGACAACAGGTGTCATTTTGCCCAAGGGAAAACACATTTTGTTTTCGGCCTGTAGAGACTACGAACTGGCGAAAGAATACAAAACTGAGGATGGAGAAACTAGAGGAGCTTTCTCTTACTTTTTGCTGCAAACACTACAGCGAACCAATGGCAACATAACCTATCGAGATTTAGCGAGAAATATGAATGCTCTCGTGACTGGCAAAGTCAAAGAACAGTCGCCGCAAGTAGAAGCAACCGACAGGCAGGATTTAGACCAACCTTTCTTGGGCGGTGCTATTAAAGAACGGCCTCACTACTTCACCTTAACTCACAGTCAAAACCTTCGGAATTGGGTAATTGATGGAGGGTCTATTCACGGAATTCCTAAACCCTCTAATGGGGGAGATACTCGATTAGCATTTTTCCCCTATGGCAGCAGTCCCGAAAAGTTGCGCCAACTTTCAGAAGCTTTAGGCGAAGCACGAGTAACTCAGGTATTGCCACAACGCAGCCAAGTAGAAATTATTAACGGTCAAGACAGCTTATCAGAAACTGAGAGCTATTGGGCCGTGGTGACAAGTTTGCCGTTGCCAGCGTTGAAAATTTACATTAAGGGCGATGAAAGTGAAGTCCAAGGCATCAAAAATCTGCAAGAAGCACTGTCAAAAGCAGCAATTGGCAACAAACCTTCCTTGTATGTGCAGCAGGTAAATGAAGCTAAAGATGCAGATTACCATCTGTTAGTCAGTCAGGGTCAGTATTGGATTTTACAGCCTGATAATAACCGGCCTTTAGTTGCTCCGATTCCCGAAGAACCAAATCAGTCGGAATACACAGATGAAATTGCTTTACAGGTGATTTATCGTTTAGAACATATTGCCCGTTGGAATAACATTTTACAACTCTCCACTCCTGCGACCAGCCGCATTAAAACCGACGAGGTGGAAATGGAAATAATTCTGCTTTGCGGTCAGCAAGAATCTTCGCCAGGGGATAGAGACGGAAACATCTCCTCATCTGAGATGCGTGTCGATTACGCCTATGACAATGGGGAGTGGCAAGCGCCAAACATCCAAATAAGGCTGACCAATAAAAGTGACAAAAAATTGTATTGCAATGTCATCGATCTTTCCGGAAGTTTTGCCGTAGACACTCCATTTTTTGATCGCGATAGCAGCATCTTGCTTCCCGCCCAAAATTCAGGAAATCCCTCTAGTATGACCAGCTTTGATGATATTATATTTCAAGTGCCAGACGCATATTTTGAACAAGGCATTACTGAGTATAAGGATATTCTCAAGCTAATTGTATGTACCACAGAATTTGATGCTAGCTTGTTAAAACAAGATGGACTAGCGCCCCCTAAACTGACTCGTTCTCTTGGAGAAATAGAGGGAACTCTGAATAGTTTGATGGCACAAGTTAATACTCGCGAAGCCGTGAGAGCCAAGGGAAATTATGATGATTGGATGACAAAGGAAGTCACGATTACAATTGTCCGACCTCAAGATGCTCAACCCATTAACGCTAATCGCAGCACTGCCTTACAACAGGGTGCCGTCGAAGTTCAAGCTCATCCAACTTTAAAAGCGAAAGTGAATCTCACCACTGTACCGCAAGCGAGTCGAGATTTAGGGAATTTGATTTTACCTGCGATTTTGCGGCAACAAAATCGCGTGAGTGAATCTTTCCAATTTACAACCAGCCGAGGCACTGATCCAGGGTTAAGTGCTTTGGAGTTAAGTGATGTAGAAGATTATGAAGCGGTGACACCAACAACCCCTCTCAACTTGTTGGTCAATCAAGAATTAGCGGAAAATGAGCATATATTACCTTTTGCTTATGATGGGGAATTTTTCTTGCCATTAGGAAGAGGGGCGAGAACAGAAGATGGCAAAACAGAGATTACGCTGGAACGCTTACCCAAACCAACAGTTAGCAGTCGCAGCCTTCACGGGTCCATCAGAATTTTCTTTGAAAAAGTCGCCCATCAAAAATTGGGAAGACCTTATGAATATCCTATTTTAGCTGTAGCAGAGGTCAGCGAAAAAGGTGATGTCAGCTACGAAAAAAATCCAGAGCAAGTTAAAGCTAGAGTTGCCAAAGCCCAGCGAATCATTCTCTACATTCACGGGATTATAGGGGACACGCAAAGTATGGTTCCTAGTGTCAGACAGACGTTAGTAGAAGTGGACGGACAACAGCGACAGATTGCAGAAATTTATGACTTAGTTTTGACTTTTGACTACGAGAATATCCAAACAACCATAGAGGAAAATAGCCGCTTGTTAGGTCAAAGATTGCAAGCAGTTGGTTTGGGAGGAAATCACGGCAAGCAGTTGGATATTGTGGCTCACTCGATGGGGGGTTTGGTTTCTCGCTGGTTTATCGAGCGAGAAGGTGGGAATCAGGTTGTCCAGCACTTGGTGATGTTAGGGACACCTAATGGGGGTTCTCCTTGGCCTACAGTACAGGATTGGGTTTTCACAGCGCTTGGGATAGGGTTGAATCAACTTTCAAAAATTATTTGGCCGACCAAAATAGTTGCTCAATTACTGGAGTTTTTAGAAGCAAATGATTACTCGCTAGAGCAAATGCGACCGGATTCTCCTTTTCTGAAAAAACTTGCCGAAAATCCCGACCCCGGGGTTCCCTACACAATTATTGCGGGCGATCGCTCAATTGTTTCAAAAGCTCTAGAATTTCAACCAGACAAGGAATCCAATCCCTTACAGCGGTTATTGAGCAACCTTTTTGGTAAAACTAAAGACAGAGTTGTAGAATTGGCATTTTTCAGTCAACCTAATGATATTGCCGTTGCTTTAACGAGCATCAAAAATGTCAGTGCTAATCGCTCTCCTGCGCCCAAAATCCTATTACCGGATACTGCGTGCGACCATCTTAGCTACTTTACACATCAGGCTGGGTTAGATGCTCTGGCAGCGGCTCTTTTCCCAAGTCCTAATGGCAATACTCAGTTATTAGTAAAGCCTTTGGTGGCGGCAATAGTAGAGGATGAGCCAGAGAGTATGAATTCTCAGCCTGTGGTTAAAAATACAGTTAACCCTTTACCTGTTGCACAACAGCTTGCCAAAACTCCCGTAGAAAGTCCCTCTCCAGCCTCGAACAGTCTCACCAGTTCACATCCAGTTGGCTCGGATACGCTAAACGTTCAAACACAAAATAATTCCAAGATAACAGGTTTAGGAATTGGGCTAGTTGGGTTTTTAATCGCAGCCGCTATTGGCTTAATTGGTCTCTGGCCTCGTTCTCCCGTGCAACAACCAGTGAATCAAAAATCAACGAGTCAATCGATTTTAGATTTTAGATTTTAGATTTTAGAATTGAAGCATTGACCCCACGGATAAATTCGGGGGGCAAGTTTCATCGGATACAGGTTTTTTATTTCTGGGTCCTGAGTCTGCGAAGGGATGAATCCGGGGGCTTGTATGCTGGATGCTTTCGGTCAGTCAAAGGAACAGGCACTCTATCAGTTTAAAAAACTAGCAATTAGTTTTTGGTTGACAATTTTGCCAGCATTAAACTGAAATTTGAAATAACTTAGTCGGGGGGATTAAAGAATGTCGGAGATTAAACGCAGTCTGGCAGTGGTGATTGGTATCGATCGCTATTTTAACAACATTCCCCCCTTGCAAACAGCAGCCAATGATGCTCAACAACTTGCCCATCTGATCGAGGAAAAGTATCAATACCAAGTTTTGTTACTGTTAGATACAGATGCCACTCTGTCTAATATCAGCGAGCTCTTGGCAGGCTTTGCCGAGAAAATACTGGTTTTTCCCGATGGCAATAAAGTGCAAGTTGCAGCGGACGATCGCATTTTGTTCTACTTTGCCGGACATGGCATCGCCTTAGATGGACTCGACAATGCAGAAGGCCCGGCTGGCTTTTTGATTCCTCAAGATGGTGAACGAGATGATAGCGACACTTGGCTGTCGATGCAGCGATTGCACGATAGCTTAATCCAACTGCCATGCCGCCATTCGTTAATTATCCTGGATTGCTGCTTTGCTGGGACTTTTCGCTGGGCGGCAGTTCATCGGGAGGCAGTGCGATCGCAAAAAGTATATCGCGAACGGTACGCTCGCTACACATCAGGCTGCGCCCAGCAAGTCATTACCTCAGCAGCGCATGATGAAAAAGCCGCCGACTCCCTGTATCGGTTTGGACAGCGAAGCGAAAGTTCCAATCACTCTCCCTTTGCAGAACTTTTACTCAAGGCGCTTGAGGGAGAAGCAGACCTTACCAAAGATGGCGTGATTACCGCAACCGAACTCTATGCCTATTTACAATCAGAATTCGGCAAAATAGCAGCTAAACAAACCCCTGGTTTTGCACAGTTAAAACACCATGATAAGGGCGAATATATTTTTATTCTTCCTGGTTTTGACATTAATCAATTGCCCCCCGCCCCCAAACTCAATGAAAACACCAATCCCTACAAAGGATTACAATCATTTGAAGAAGCAGATAGCGACAAATTCTTTGGGCGACAGGATTTAACTGAAAAATTAGTTGAATTCGTCACAGAACATCCCTTAACTGTGGTTCTAGGCGCATCAGGTTCAGGGAAATCTAGCTTAGTCAAAGCTGGATTACTTCCCCAATTGAAAAAAACTCAACCCAACTGCCGCATCCTCTCTCCTATTCGTCCGGGTGAGTCTCCTTTCAGTGCTTTAAACTCTGCCCTAGAAAACGAAAATTTACCAGAATCACTTATCTCTAACGAGTTGGTTTCTGACAAAGACTTACCAGAAGCCAGCACTAGCTCTACCACTTTGGAAAAAGGACAAACTTTGCAAAGCTTGTTATACAAACTCAGTGCATGGAAAAACTTTAATTCACACACAAAATTGCTGTTAGTCATTGACCAATTTGAAGAATTAGTGACTCTCAGCCAAGATAGCCAAGAACAAGAATTATTTTTAAACTGGTTAGAAAAATCCTTAGAAACTCTCCCTGATTGCTTGCGAATCGTCATAACTTTACGTTCAGATTTTGAACCTCAATTTAGAGATACAGCATTAAAGCCCTATTGGAAAAAATCACGATTTGTTGTTCCCGCCATGACACGGGAAGAATTACGCCAAGCGATTGTCGATCCTGCTGCTGCTAAGGTAATGTATTTTGAACCGGCCACGTTGGTAGACCAATTAATTGATGAAGTCGCACAAATGCCCGGAGCACTACCTTTACTTTCTTTCACCCTGAGCGAACTTTATTTTAACTATATTAAAAACGTCAGAGAAGGGAAAAGAAATAATCGGGCAATTACTCAAGAAGACTATGAAGAATTGGGCGGAGTTACACGCAGTCTCACCCAAAGAGCAGACGCGGAATATGACGAATTACTTAAAAGCGATCGTGCTTATGCAAAAACCATCCGCCACATCATGCTGCGAATGGTAGCTGTAGGCGGTGGTGAATTAGCTCGCCGGCGGGTATTAGATGAAGAATTAATTTATCCCGAACCGGAAAATCAACGAGTCCAAACAGCCCTTGAGCAATTTTGTGCCGCACGTCTATTAGTAAAAGGGCGAGATACCGAAGGCAAAAGCTATGTTGAACCGGCTCATGATGTCTTGATGCGAGGATGGCAAAAGCTAATAGTTTGGGAACGAGAACATCAGGAAAATTTAATTTTGCAGCGCCGACTCACCCCAGCAGCTATAGAGTGGAAAAGCAAAGAAAAACCACTTAGTTTTCAAGAAAAAATAGAACCCCTTGTTAATGTTATAGACAGCAGCCTCCTCTCTTTTAAAAACGTTTTTGACCAGGTTAATGCAACTTTGATTAAAGTCTGGAAGCGCAAACCCAGCCTCCAAAAACGCCGCCAAGAAAAACAAGAAGAATTTCTCTGGGATACCAACCCTTATCTGAACGTATTAGACGAACATCTCAAATATGATGAAAATTGGTTTAACGAAGTAGAGGCTGAATTTTTACAGCGCAGCCTCCGGCGCCGGCGTAACAACCTCCGCCGCAAAATTAGCCTGATTGCTACAGCCTTTGCTGTGACATTAGGATTTCTCTTTTATCAATGGAATCAAAATCAACAAGCCCAAAGCAGAAGCTTAGCGCTATCGGCTGAACAACTTTTTAGCTCCGATAGAGAATTAGATGCTTTGATAGAAGCTTTAAAAGCCAGAAAAATAATGAAACAGGCAGTTTGGGTTTCTTCAAACACGCAGGAGGAGGTTGTGTCAGCCCTGCAATCTATTATTTATCGCATCAGAGAATCCAATCGCTTCAAAGGTCATAATGCTCCTATTCATAACATCACTTTTAGTCCTGACAATCAAATCATTGCCTCTGCTAGTGCAGACAATACGATTAAAATTTGGAAATCAGATGGCACTTTACTCAATACCCTTTCGGGACATACCAACGAAGTTTATAGCATTAGTTTTAGCCCAGAAAGTCAAATTATTGCCTCTGCTAGTGCCGATGGAACGATTAAACTTTGGAAACCGAATGGCACTTTACTCAATACCATTTCTGGGCATAAAGGGGCGGTCTTGAATGTTAGTTTTAGTCCAGACGGCAAGACTCTTGCCTCTGCTAGTGCGGACAAGACAATTAAGCTTTGGAAACCCGATGGCACATTCCTCAAAACCATTCAGGATAAAGCTCCAGTCATTAGTGTCAGTTTTACCCCAAACGGACAGACTATTGCTTCTGGCAGTGCGGATGGAACGGTCAAGCTTTGGAAACTCGATGGCAGTTTACTGAAAAGTTTTTCTGGTCATAAAGCGCCGGTTATGAGTGTTAGTTTTAGCCCGGATGGTGAGGTTATCGCTTCATCAAGTCAAGACAAGACGGTAAAAATCTGGAAACCCGATGGCACTTTAGTTAAAACTATTGAGCATAATACTCATATTTTCAAGGTTAGTTTTAGCCCAGACAGTAAGTTGCTCGCCTCATCAAGTGCTGACAATATTGTTAAAATTTGGAAACGCGATGGTACTTTGCTGAATACTTTAACTGGACGGAGCCCTTCTTTTAGCCCCGACGGTCAAACTCTTGCCTTTGCCGGCATTGATAATAGCATTGAACTGTGGAAGTTAAATAATAGCTTACGTAAAACTTTGACGGAGCAGACTGATATTGTTTTGGGTGTTAGTTTTAGCCCCAAAAATGACACATTGGCTTCGGCAAGTGCTAACGGATTGGCTGGAGTTTGGAAACGAGATGGCTCTTTATTTAAAACGCTTTCTGGGCATCAAGCACCAGTTTATAGCGTCAGTTTTAGCCCCGACGGTCAAACGATCGCCTCTGGTAGTTTGGATAGCAAAGTAAAACTTTGGAAACAAGATGGCACGTTGCTGAATACGCTTTCTGGTCATAAAGCTCAAGTTGTGAGCGTTAGTTTTAGCCCTGATGGTCAAACGATCGCCTCTGGAAGTTATGACACCACAGTGAAGCTTTGGAAGCCAGATGGTACCTTGCTCAATAATCTTTCTAAACATAGCGGTTCAGTTATGAGTCTTAGTTTTAGTCCTGACAGTAAAACTATTGCTTCAGCAAGCCTTGATAAGACCGTCAAACTGTGGAAAATGGATGGAACTTTGCTCAATACTATGAAGCATGAGGCTCAGGTTTATGGCGTTAGTTTCAGCCCAAATGGTGAGACTCTTGCCTCGGCTAGCAATGATGGCACGCTTAAAGTTTGGAAAACAGATGGCACTTTGCTCAAAAGCTGGACTGGGCATAGGATGGCAGCTAATAGTATCAGTTTTAGCCCGGATGGCAAAATATTAGCTTCGACGGGTGACGATAAGACGCTGAAATTCTGGAAACCGGATGGCACTTGGATCGCTACTCTGCCGGGGCATACTGCGCCGGTTCGCAGTCTTAGTTTCAGCCCTGATGGTAAGACTTTGGCATCGGGTAGCGATGATACGACGATGATTTTGTGGAATTTGGAGGGATTAGAACTCGATGCTTTATTAAAGCATGGTTGCTTTTGGATGCGCGATTATTTCAATAATCCTAATGTCAATCTTAGTAAAGAAGACCGCCAGGTGTGCGATCGCATAAATCGCGACTCTTAGATGGTCAAAGTAGAAGCCTCTAAATATTATTCAGGGTTAAGGGAGGAAATCAGCTATGGAGTTTAAGGCTATATTTGGCAAAGAAAAATACCACAATTTTTTCATAAAATTGACTGGTTTTGGTAGTTTAGCATTGATATTAGCGTATTGCTTGACAGGGTGGCAGTGGCGATCGGTAGAAAAAGCGACAATTAAAATGCACAGTATGGATGCAAATTTACTTTTTAATCAAAAAACCAGATTGGGGTATTACAGAATTATTCAAGTTCAGGATGTGGCACAGATCCAGCAGATAGATCCCTCGGCAGAGCAACAGCGTTCTGTTTGGAGTGTCGCTTTTAGTCCCGATGGTAAAACCCTCGCTGCTGGGACTTTCGACCAAAGTATCAAATTTTGGGATGTGGCTAAGGGCACAGTTATTAAAACTTTCAGAGGCGCTCAAAAAGGAGCTTTGAGTATTGCTTTTAGTTCTGATGGCAAAACCCTCGCTTCTGCAAGTTTCGACAACACGATCGAACTCTGGGATGTGGCTACTGGTAAATCTATTGACAGGTTAACGGGTCATAAAAATTGGGTTTTGAAGATTGCTTTTAGTCCTGATGGTAAAACCCTTGCTTCTGCGAGTAGCGACAAAACTATCAAACTCTGGGATGTGGCTACTGGTAAACTCATTCACACCTTGACCGGTCATCAGAGTTGGGTTGAGAGTTTTACCTTTAGTCCCGATGGTAAAACTCTTGCTTCTGGGAGTAGCGACAAAACTATTAAACTTTGGGATGTGGTTACGGGTAAACTGATTCGCGCTTTGACAGATGGCAAGAATTGTGTTTTGAGTATTGCTTTTAGTCCTAATGGTAAAACTCTGGCTGTTGGCAGTTTTGACAACAAAATCATACTGTGGGATTTGGCTGCGGGTCAAATTTTTGCAAGCTTGAGGGGCCATCACCAAGGGGTTTTGAGTATCGCCTTCAGTCCTGATGGCAAAACTCTCGCTTCTGGGAGTTTCGATGACACGATCGGACTCTGGGATATGGCGACGGGTAAACGGATTCAAACTTTGATCGGCCATCAGGACTGGGTTGAGAGTGTCGCCTTTAGCCCTGACGGTAAAATGCTGGCTTCTGGAAGCTGGGATCGGACGATCGCACTCTGGGATGTTGCGGAGGGTAAGCCTGTTCGCACTTTGGCCGATCGCAATTATCAGCCTGCTGGGAAAATCGCTGCTTTTTGGGCGATCGAACTATAGCAATTCTCAAAGATTCGTGAAATGGGTCAATCGATTTTAGATTTTAGATTTTAGATTTTAGATTGACTTGCGCGAGATAAATGCGGGGGCTTGAGGATTTTCGATTTTGGATTGATTCCACGGATAAATCACTTGGCGGGTACCACCTTTGAAATTCCTGGTCAGGTATTTGGACGATCGACAAAGCTGAATTTAGTTTTCGGGGATATAGTGGTTGCGATCGGCTGTTACTCAGGAGTCATTATGTTAACCATTCCGTTACCTTGCCATTGGCATTGGCGAAGATCGCCTTCCTAAAAAGCGATCTTGCAACAGAAAAACACACTCTAAAAAGGAAATTAACAATGGTATTAGAAATCAATCGCAACTTACGCTATAAAACTTTGCAACATAACCATACCCACTGCACGGCACATATTGGTTTCACAGCAGAAGAACTTGAGCAGTTCAGTTGGGGAACGCGTGGTCTTTTTGAACAAATGCCTGCCAGTGGAGTTGGCTATGAATGTTACGGAATCCCTGACAAGTGCTATGGTCACTCAAACGTCCTTCAGGCTCTCCAATACATCTGTACCGAGTGGGCCAAACTCTATCCCAATGGGCCTCGGATTGGCATTGGAAATATTAGTCTTCCAGACGGAGGGCCGATGCCACCCCATAGCACTCATCAACACGGACTCGATGTTGATATTGCGCCTGTTGCTAACACTGATGAAGAAATTACTCTCACCTATTACGATAGTAAATACTCTCGCCAACGCACTCAAGAATTGGTAGATTTATTCTACAATAATCCAATTTTGGGTATTCGGACAATTCTATTCAACGATCCACAAATTACAGGGGTAGAATTTTGGGATGGACATGACGATCACCTTCATGTGAGTTTCCTTTCCCCTGGAATTGATTCAGCTCCCTACAGCAGCGACGAAGACGGGGATTTGCGTCTGGTGATACCTCCGATGCAGGGAGAACGAGTCAGCAAACTTCAAGAAGATTTAGCCAACGTTGGCATTTCAGTTACAACAGATGGTATCTTTGGCACCCAAACTGATGCCGCAATCCGAAAATTTCAGGCTGAACAAGGCTTGCAGGTTAATGGAATTGCGGGATTTGTAACGCAAACTAAACTGACACAATTAATTTCTGGACAGTCTCGTGCTGTTTCCAGCGAACCATCCGGGCTGAAACTCCAAGACGTGATTGACCAAAAGCAATCGATTCCTTTTGATGATATTGACTCTGGAGTGTTAGTTGAAGATCAACTATTCTGTGCAGAAATTCAAACCATCTTACGCGCTAATCATCTTTTAGAGGTTGTTGATGGGATTTACGGCACTCAAACGCAAGAAGCCTTAAGAAGTTTTAAAGCCAGCCGTAAACTTGATGGCGGGGATGTGTTAGGGGCAACAACCGCTAAAGCTTTACTCGATGCCAAGCAGGGTGCTGGAAAGTTACCTGATTGGAAAGGCGGTGATAAAAATGCGACGGTTGAGGCAATTGTTAAAGAAGCTCATCGCCAAGGGATTACGTCTCAAGCTCAAATTGCTTACATTCTCGCAACCGTTGAACATGAAACAGCAGACAGTTTCCAACCCGTGCGAGAATCTTATTATTTGGGCGAACCAGAAGGGGAAAATGACCGCAAAACCCTACCCTATTATCCCTACTATGGACGGGGCTATGTGCAACTGACCCATGATTACAATTACCGGAAATATTCAGATGTGTTAGGGCTAGATTTAGTGAATGATCCGGATCTTGTCATGAATCCTGATATCGCACTCTTTATCCTAGTTGATGGGATGAAATGGGGTGCATTTACGGGGATGAAACTGGATGACTGTATTTCTGGCAACAATACGGATTTCTTGAGTGCCCGTAAAATTATCAATGGTACTGACCAGGCAGAACAGATTCAAACTTATGCCATGAACTGGCAAACCCAATTAGGGTAGAACTTGTGGCGATCGCGACTCAATAATCTACCTTGAATTAAAGCTTAACTTTGATAGCTTTTGGGTCAATCGGTTAAAGCGTCTTGGTAGTTTGTGACAGTAGTGCGCGATCGTCCAAAACTTCCTCACAACAGTAAGCTAAAAAAAAGCCGCAGACTGTGGTATGATTTTATGCTTTAACTGAAACCACAGCCCCTAAACAAACCATAAGTAAAGCAGTAGCTAGAATGTTCAACTGTTTGGGTTTCATACTTAAGGAGTCCATATTCAGTCATTTTAGAGAAGTTTGAAATTGAGACAGTGTTGCTTGTGGCCGATTGCAAGGAAAAAGGCAGCCGTCGATGCGATCGCGGAATTGCCCGCAAGGGTTTCAGCAATTAATAACCTCCAGTGAAACCTCGGCGGTTGCTATAATTCCAAATAATCAAATCAGGATTAAGCGTGTCACCAGCAAACTCTCAACAACAAACGCCTCTATTAGATGCCTTGCGCGATCGCACAAATCACCCGCACACCCCATTCTACGCCCCCGGACACAAAGGCGGACAAGGAATCTCTCAATTCCTAATTGACTTATTCGGTGCGGCAGTATTTCGATCGGATTTGCCGGAATTGCCGGAGTTAGATAATCTCTTTAACCCAGAAGGTGCAATTGCTGAAGCCCAAGACTTAGCCGCAGAAGCTTTTGGAGCAAAATCAACTCGGTTTTTGGCTAACGGTTCGACTTGCGGAATAATCGCCGCCATCTTAGCGACTTGCGGCCCAGGAGATAAAATTATCCTACCTCGAAATATCCACTCCTCGGCGATTTCTGGTTTAATTTTATCGGGTGCAATTCCAATTTTTGTCAATCCAGAGTACAACCCGGATTGGGATATTGCCAACAGCATCACCCCAGAAGCCACAGCCGCAGCATTAGAACAACATCCCGACGCGAAAGCAGTAATGATAGTTTACCCAACCTATCACGGCGTCTGCGGGGATTTGCGCGTGATCGCCCAAATTACCCATCAATACAACATACCGTTATTAGTAGACGAAGCCCACGGCGCGCACTTTAACTTTCATCCAAGCTTGCCCGAACCAGCACTATCAGCCGGTGCCGATTTAACAGTACAATCCATCCACAAAACCCTCGGTGCAATGACACAAGCATCGATGCTGCACGTCAAGGGATCTCGCATAGATATCCAAAAATTAAATAGAGCATTGCAGTTAGTACAATCTACCAGTCCGAGTTACTTATTATTAGCATCCCTAGACGCAGCCCGCCAACAAATCGCACTCCACGGCAAAGAATTAATGGCGCAAACTTTACAGCTAGCAGAAAAAGCGCGATCGCGCATTAGTCAAATTCCCGGATTATCAGTTTTAGAACCATTAAATACACCGGGTTTTTCAGCATTAGACCGCACCAGGCTAACAGTAAAAGTATCAGATTTAGGAATCACAGGATTTGCCGCCGATGAAATTCTGCACTCTCAACTCGGTGTCACTGCAGAATTACCAATGCCGCAACATTTAACATTTATTATCAGCTTGGGAAATACAGAATCAGATATTGACAATTTAGTTAAAGCTTTTACGATTTTAGAAGGAAGAAGGAAGTTCGGCAACGGATTCTGTAACGGATGTAACGGATGTCAGGAAGAAGGAAGTTCGGCAACGGATGTAACGGATGTAACGGATGTAACGGATGTAACGGATGTCAGTCCGATGGAAGTCGGAAGAAAGAAGAAGTCCGAGAGAAGAAGTCCGATGTCCGATGGAAGATTGGCCCACTCTCCCACTCTGCCACTCTCCCCCTCTCCCCCTCTCCTTTCCCCCCGCGAGGCTTTCTTTTTTCCAGCGGAAACAGTACCTGCAGACAAAGCAGTCGATCGCCTGTGCGCCGAACTCATCTGTCCCTATCCCCCAGGAATACCAGTCCTGATGCCCGGTGAAATCATTACCCCAGCAGCCGTTGACTACCTGCAACAAATCCTTGCCGCCGGCGGAAAAATCACAGGTTGTAGCGATAGAAACCTCCAAACTCTCAAGGTTGTGCGACAGTAAATATTAAGGCTTGGGGGAAATTGGGAGAATTTCTACTTCTTCCGCGAGTTCCAACTGCGGTCTTGCTTCAATCAAAAATCAAAAATCAAAAATATAACTATGCTTTGGCCCTACGTCACTCCAGGCATCCCGGATGACTTATTTGAACGTTTACCGGGAATTCCCATGAGTAAGCGAGAAGTCCGACTGCTATTAATCTCCCACCTGCGGCTGCAAGCAGATTCAGTGGTGTGGGACATCGGTGCAGGTACTGGTACGATCGCCGTAGAAACAGGTTTGCTGTGTCCCAAAGGTCGGATTATCGCCGTCGAAAGGGACGAAGAAGTAGCAAGCTTGATTCGCAGAAATTGCGATCGATTCGATCTCGACAACGTAGAAGTCATAGAAGGCAGTGCCCCGGAATGCCTGGAAAACCTGCCGCAACCCCCCCACCGAGTTTGCATCGAAGGAGGTCGCCCCATTAAAGCCATTCTCCAAGAAGTTTGGCGGTACTTGCAACCCCACGGTAGAGTTGTCGCCACAGCATCGAATTTAGAGAATCTTTACGCCCTTTCCGAAGGGTTCGCCGAGTTACAAGTCCGCAACATCGAGGTAGTCCAGTCCGCCGTCAACCGCTTGGAGACTCGCGGCCTGAGTCAAACCTTTGCCGCCGTCAATCCCATATTTATTCTCAGTGGCGAAAAGCTGGATTAGAAGTTAGTTGACAGTTGGCAGTTGACAGTTGACAGTTGACAGTTGACAGTTGACAGTTGACAGTTGACAGTTGACAGTTGACAGTTGACAGTTGA
>NZ_JAUBPT010000366.1:0-1061 GCF_036700905.1 Microcoleus sp. S13_C3
AAGTCGAGTCGTGGAAAGAGGAAGCCTAAACAGTGATGTTTAGAATCCCCGACCGTTTACGGCGGGGAGGATGTCAAACCTGTATCTTTTAACTCATTGCGGAGTGCCTCGGAAAACGAGTGGATGAAGGCTTTGGATGCTGCATAGACTGCCTCGAATGGCCCCGGCATTAGGGCGGCAATCGACGAAGTGAATAGAATCCGTCCCTGGCCCCGATCGACCATATCCTTAACTACCCGTTTAGCCAAATGCACAGACGAGACAACGTTAAGGTTAATCAGATTTAGTTCGTCCTTCAAGTCTGTCTCGCGGGCAAAGTCGCCACCGACGCCGACACCGGCATTAATTGCGATCGCATCCACTGGCCGATTAGTCGCTTTTATCTGGTTGTAGAGCGTCTCAACACCGTCGTAGGTAGCGAGGTCTGCCTGCACTGTCTCGACTTTGGCACCGAGCCCCTCAAAGGCTTGAGCCGCTTCTTTAATGCTCGCTCCGGTGGCGGTGACTAGGAGATCGAATCCGTTTTGAGCGAACTGTTTGGCGAGTTCGTAGCCGATACCGTTAGAGGCACCCGTCACGACAGCCAAGGGCCGGGTCAACGAACTGTTTATAACCATCTAAAATCCTCGGTAACTGGTTCACACTCGTTTGTCTAGGCTTGCTTTTCTCTGTACCCGACAATCTTTGTGGACTGTGGGCTTTCAACTTTTACAATGCTAGGGAGGTAGGAGTGCGATCGCATCTTTCCCAGGACATAAGCTTTTAGGCATTTAAAGACGGTATAATCGCAAACAAGCTTCATCCAATTAGTCTAAAAATGCCTGCATAGAATCAACTCAGAGAAAGAGCAAATAGAGAAACTATCGAAAGCCTTAAAAAACGCATAAAATGGGAATTTTATCTCAAAAATTATGATTTTCTTACTGACTGATGCAATAAACTATAGCAATCCTAAATTATTTGCATAATTATTTAGGATTGCTATATATAGCGGTTCTCAAGCGTGGTGAGGTATGCCCTATGCCCTATGCCCTATGCCCTATGCCCTATGCCCTATGCCC
>NZ_JAUBPT010000084.1:0-36265 GCF_036700905.1 Microcoleus sp. S13_C3
CACGCCCGGTTGCCCGATAGATAGGGGGTAGGCACTCTTAGCACTACCCCTACAAATTTATCTGAATCATTTAGGATGACTATAGATAGTAAGTTTGTAGTGAGAACTTCAGTTTTTTTTGATAAGATTAACAGGGTCAACATGATTAACCAATCAAATATTATTCGCGTTTTAATTGCCGACGATCATTATATTGTGCGGCAAGGTTTAGTGGCACTGCTGAATCATGAATCAGATGTTAAAGTTGTGGCGCAAGCAAGCAACGGGCAGGAAGCTGTGACCATGTTTCGCGAACATCAGCCCGATGTCACCCTTATGGATATGCGGATGCCCCAAATGGATGGAGTCGCCGCCATTGCTGCGATTTGTGCGGAGTTTCCCAGCGCCCGGATTGTGGTGCTGACGACTTATGATGGCGATGAAAACATCTATCGCGGATTGCAAGCTGGTGCAAAGGGCTATCTGCTTAAGGATGCGGAACCAGAGGAGCTTTTAGCAGCAATTCGGGCGGTTTTTGAGGGTAAAAAGTATATTCCGCTGGCAGTGGGTGTTAAGTTAGCCGATCGCCTGAGTGGGCCTGAATTGAGCGATCGCGAATTAGAAGTCATCCGCCTCATAGTCGCTGGTAAAAGCAACAGCAAGATTAGTGAAGTTCTGCACATCAGCGAAAGCACCGTCAAGTTTCACATCAACAATATTTTGAGCAAAATGGGAGTTAGCGATCGCACGCAGGCCGCGATTTCCGCCTTAAAACGGGGGATTGTCAGCCTGTAGTTTTGCACAAAACCTAGCCAAAAGTTCAGGTTATCTCCTCAACCAAAGGTCAGCTAATACTGACCCTTTTTTTTAGGTTAAAAACTCAACTTTAAGCTGGCGACTTTAGTCGCAGTATTCTCTAGACTTAATTGATATTCATCTAAAGACTTCTGCCTTATTAAATCGTTAGATTGTTTGTAGGACGAAATTATGAGCGAATCTTGCATAAACCGATATCAAAAACATCAAACAAAAGCCCGTTTTTTGAAAATACACAACTTGAATATGCACCACTTTTGGTGGGTGGTAATTTCACTTGTCAATATTCTACTGTTATCCAGTATTTACATCACAGAAACTTGGAATCAAGCCCCGATAGCCGCCCTCAGTATTGGCAATCTTTTGCTGGCAGTATTAGTAAGAAACGAACTGATAGTACATCTTCTTTACCGATTAGCAGTTGGGATTTCACGAATCGCCACTTCTGGCAAATATTACATCAATACCGCAGTTCATTATATAGGTGGAGTTCATGCTGCGGCTGCAACTTGGAGTTGTTTTTGGCTAAGTATTGACTTATACCGACAGTTAACAACTAGCAATAATTTGCTTCTTTTAACAACTGGTTCTTTGTTAGCCATCTTATTATTAGCGATTATTTTAACAGCCATACCCCCTTTCCGAGAGCGTTTTCACAACAGCTTTGAGAAAATTCACCGCTATGCAGGATGGAGTTGTCTCGCCGGGGTAATTTTGTATCTAACTTTATCGCAGTTTCTCGCCACCGCCAATCATATTCCTACCCTAGAAAATTTTTTAAATCCCATTTGTTTAATGTTAATTGTAATTATATTTAGTATATTTTTACCTTGGTTGACTGTACAGAAATTTGAAAACTTTAGTATCTATTGTCCTTCGCCAAACGTAGCTTTTTTGACAGTTCCGGGCAAGGCAGATATTGGAACATTTGCCCGAATCAGTACAGATTTGGTTGAATGGCATTCATTTTCCGTAGCAGGAATGAGTTTTAATCAAGAAACGGGGCGATCGCAAATCCAGCTAATTATTGGAGCCGCTGGTGACTGGACTAAAAACTTGATTGAGAAAGTTCAGAGAGGCAATATTCCTAAATGTTTTTGGGTTCGGAGAGTTAAACCGCCCGGTTTCATGTTTTCAATTAATGCTTATTCGCGAGTAGTGGTAGTAGCAACCGGAGCTGGGATTGCCCCTGTTTTGCCTCATATGCTCGAAAACAAGCATAAACTTTACATCCTCTGGATTGGTAATAAGCACCAGTTAACTTACGGCAAGAAAATGTGGTCATTAATCTGCAGTCATCCACGCCTAAAAATTTATGATACAGGCGAACTTGGCAGACCGAATGTAGGCGAATTAGCAATTCAGCTAGCCCAAAAATTTCGAGCTCAAGCTGTATTTTGCGTATCTAATAAAGCCGTCACTAAAACTGTTGTGAGTGCGTGTTTAGCCAAAGGAATCCCGGCCTATGGAGCGACTTGGGATTCTTAAATAATTGATAGCTGTTGGCTCCATGTTGCATAATTTATTTGAATCTTAACTGTTAGCCAACCTAGTTTTTGAGCGGGAGCGATCGTAAATAGTTAATAAAAAACAGCTAGGGGAGTTTGTAACCGCAGATACACGCAGATTAAGGTCGAGCGGTTTTGAGGTGCAAAATAAGTATTTTTACTGATAGATATGACTATTATGACGGCAAATAATGATAAATAAGACCTTAAGTTTTACGCCAAAACTTTTTAGTAAGGCTAAGCTGGAGCTCCTAGGACAAATTAGCCCTGATCAAAAAAAATGCTTTATTCATTTTTGTCCAAATCTCAAGTCAAAATCCGCGTTTTAAAACAGTTAGCAGCCGCTGTTTCGGCGTCTTTAGCTCTTAGCGCAACAACCAGTTTGAAACCCTCGCCGGTATTAGCAGCTAGCAATATCCCCCCCGCAACTCAAACCTCGACTCAGCTAGCCGCAAAACCTGATTCTAGCTTGCAGCTAGGGCAGTTACGCACCACTGTTCCCGTGCAGACAATGCAGCTCGATCCGGGCGGATTTATCCCGATCGCGATCGGCGGTATGATAATTATTCTGGTGCTGCCATTATTTTTTGGCGGATTGGTAGTAATTGGCGATCGGGAAGTCGGAATTGTCAGTAAAAAGTTTAGCTTCGGCGGCAAGTCTTTACCGCCCGGAGACTTAATTGCCTTAAACGGAGAAGCTGGATATCAAGCTGATACTTTGCCCCCCGGTTGGCACTGGGGTTATTGGCCTTTGCAGTATAACGTTCGCAAAGAGTCTCTGACTGTAGTTCCCCAAGGTGAAATTGCCCTGATTATCGCAGCAGGTGGTAAGTCAATTCCACCGCAGCGCATCCTTGGCAAAATCACAGAATGTGACAATTTTCAAGATGCTCGCCAATTCCTCAAAGGCGGGGGCGAAAAAGGTAGACAACTCGGCATCTTGACTGGCGGTAGCTATCGAATTAATACAGCATTATTTACAATAATTACAGCGGCCAATGCTGCCAAGCATGGGATGACAGCCGAACAATTAAAGCTGTACAGAATTGCCCCAGATAAAGTAGGAATTGTCACAACTTTTGACGGCGTTCCAATTCAAGATGGCGAAATTGCTGGCCCGATTATCCCGAATCACGACAACTTCCAGAACGCGCAAAAATTTATCACCGCCGGCGGGCGGCGCGGTTTGCAGGAACAGGTTTTGCTTTCCGGTTCCTGGAACTTAAATCCTTGGTTTGTCGGGGTTGACCAAGTGGCGATGACCGAAATCCCGATCGGCTATGTCGGCGCGGTTATTTCCTATGTTGGCAAAACCTCGGAAGATGTGAGCGGCGCTGCTTTCACTCACGGGAATTTGGTAAATGTTGGCAACAAAGGGGTCTGGGTAACTCCCCTTTATCCGGGGAAACATCCGCTGAACACTCGCATTTTGAAAGTAGAGTTAGTGCCGACCACAAATATTGTCTTGAATTGGTCAACTAAAACGGAACGGCACAGTTACGATTCTCAACTTTCATCTTTAACGGTGCGTTCTCGCGACGGTTTTGCCTTTGATTTAGAAGTAGCTCAGATTATTCACGTCGGTGCTTTGGATGCTCCGAAAGTGATTTCTCGCGTCGGTTCAATGCAGAACTTAGTTGACCATGTTTTGCAGCCGACAATTGGAAATTATTTCCGCAATTCGGCTCAAGCTTATTCTGTATTAGATTTTCTGTCGGCAAGGAGCGATCGGCAAGCAGAAGCATCGGAGTATATCAAAGCTGCTTTGCGTACCTACGACGTGCAAGCAATTGATACTTTAATCGGGGATATTTTGCCACCTGCAGAGTTGATGCAAACTCAAACAGATCGCAAAATTGCTGAGGAACAGTGCAAAACTTATGAGGTGCAGCAAGTAGCACAAACTCAGCGGCAACAATTGGTGCGGGAAACT
This sequence comes from Microcoleus sp. S13_C3, assembly GCF_036700905.1. Classification (NCBI taxonomy): domain Bacteria; kingdom Bacillati; phylum Cyanobacteriota; class Cyanophyceae; order Oscillatoriales; family Microcoleaceae; genus Microcoleus; species Microcoleus sp. S13_C3. The sequence continues at coordinate 4,237 of NZ_JAUBPT010000084.1, forward strand.
GCTTTGGCTGAGATTCAACAAGAGATGGTGAAATCCGAACAAGGCGTGAAGATATCTGAGTTGAAAGCGAATTCTCAGGTTAAACAAGCTCAAGGTGAAGCTGAGTCGATTCGGGTGAAGGGAAATGCTCAAGCTGAAGCTTATCGCGCCGGTGTTGTGGCTTTGGGAGGTTCCGGTTATACGGCTTTGCAGTTAATGCAAATTATAGGCGATCGCAAAGTGCGAGTTGTGCCGGATGTGGCGGTAACAGGCAACGGTAGCGGTGGCGGTTTGGTTGATGGTTTGCTGGGAATGATGATGTGGAATCAAACCAGCAAAAATGGAGAAAATGGCGGGGAGTTACCGTTAGTTAACCTACCGAAATCGGAATCTGCGACAAAGTTACCAGTAGCAAAGGTGAATTCAGCAAAGCCGTCGGCATCTCGCGCTAATTCCCCTGTGGCGAATTCTGAGTCTGATATTGATTCGCTGTTTGATGAATTGCCGTTTGACGATCGATCTTTTAGTTAGGCTGTGCAGTTTGTAGTGAGGACTTCAGTCCTCTCTTATTGAAAGGGGGTATTACCAGTTTGTAGTTTGGCGCGATACCTAGCCAAAAGTTCAGGTAATCTCCTCAACCCAAGGTCAGCTAATTCTGACCTTTTTTTATAGGTAACAACTCAACTTTTAACCAGCTATTTTTGGGAATAAGTGTTATAAGCTTAAAACTTAATTGACATTGCGACTTCAAAAGGTTAGCCTAGCTTCAATTGGAGTTTACCTACTTAGCAATAAGAGCAAGTTATGCAATTTTCAACGATGAATTTAGATACATTCTCTCAGGCGAGTTTCCTGGGATTCGCGGCCTTAACAGCTTATATTCTCACACTGCTTCCCACAAATTTGAGAATTGTTTTCCCTGTTACAAAAAAAACTGGCTTTCCCCAATGGCTGCTGAAATATCGCCGTTTCATTGGTCTGCTCTCTTTCTTTTTAGCTGTAGCTCACGGATTCATCTTTTTCAAACAAAGAAACTTTGATGTCTTCGATCTCAAAACTTATTTTGTTTACTTCCAGGGAGTATCAACCTTCATTATTTTTACTCTTTTGGCTATCACCTCTAACGATTGGAGTGTGAAAAGGCTCAAGAAAAATTGGAAAAAATTGCAGAGTCTCACTTACCTTGCTATGTTTTTAGTAACCTGGCATATCTGGGATAAAATGGCCGATCACTGGACATATTTAACGCCTGTTGGAATTGCAGCGATAACCGCCATAATATTTTTATTCCTCTGTCGCACCTGGATTGAGCGCCAATCTAAACCACAAAAACATCAGCCAACCGCAGACAAAGTAACAGTGCTAAATAAAAGTGTTGGATAGCATTTATCAAAGTGAGAATCCAGCCGCAACCTCGGCGATAATTTTCGGGAATTGAAATAGGGAAGTTTATTTTACATAAACTTAGTTTTGGACATCATGTTTATGAGATCAAAAGAAGTTAAATGGAAAAGTTTAGCCTTGACATTAACAGCAGTTATAACTGCGGCGGGCATCGGCTTCTATAGGTATTTTGCGGAATTAGAAACAACTGTATCGCAGTTTAAATCTGGGTTGCTCACTCAATATTCTAGCAGTTTTAAAGATAATTCAGGGTGGATTTACGCGATCGCACTCAGTCCAGACGGCAAAACTTTAGCCAGCGGCTGTTATGGCGGCATTATCAAAATCTGGAACCTGCAAACCGGCGAATTGCTTTACACCATAAAAGCACATACCGATGCAATTGAATCCCTCGCCATTAGTCCTGATGGCAATCTTCTGGCTAGCGGGAGTTGGGATAACCGGATTAAATTGTGGAATCTCAAAACTGGCATACTCATCAATACCTTGAAAGGTCATGCGGATGATGTCAAGGCAATAAGTATCAGTCCTGATGGAAGGTTACTCGCTTCTGGCAGTACCGACAAAACTGTAAAATTGTGGAATTTTCCCGATGGCAAACTACTGGGCACACTTCAAGATACAGACTGGATTAAATCTGTCGCTTTTAGCCCGAACAGTAAAATTTTAGCAACCGGCAGCGAGGATGGAACTATCAAGATTTGGTGGCTTGATGATGGCGGCAATTACACCCTGACTGGGCATTCCGGGCCGGTGAACTCAGTTGCCTTCAGTCCTGACGGGAAAACTTTAGCGAGTGGCAGTGCGGATAAAACTGTTAAGCTGTGGCAGTTTACAAATGGCAAAGTTCTGCACACATTAACAGGACATTCCGGCCCGGTGCTCTCAGTTGCTTTTAGCCCGGATGGACAGGCTTTAGCTAGTGGCAGCTACGACAAAACTATCAAGCTGTGGAACTTGAAAACAGGCGAACTGATGACAAATTTTGCGGAGCATTCTAAGCCAGTTTGGTCAGTCGCTTTTAGTTCTCAAGATACTGTCTTAGCCAGCGGTAGCGCAGATGAAACTATTAAGCTTTGGGCTGTACCTGTTCCGCTTGCGACTCAGGTTAACTCTCCAGCATCAGAGGTAGAGGCAGCACCTTCTGAAATTATCTCCCCCGGTGAAATTGCACATTTGAACCGGAAAGTTTACGACCAAATTGACAAAAGTTGGCGCTCGACTCCCACCTTCAGCACTTCATTAGTTTATCGTGTTGCCGTGAATGAAGAAGGGGTAATTACAGATTGTCAGCCGCTGAACCAAGCAGCAGGTGATTTTATTCAAGAAGTTTCTCTTTCTTCGTTTCGTAAAGTTGCTCATCAACCAAAGCATTTTCGTCAATTTAAGGTAGTTTTAAAACCCTCTGGGGTGATTGAGGTTAGTCCGTGGGATGGGTGGAGGTAATAATATTAATTATGAAAAGCTATGCAACAGAAATTTTTCATAGCATTAGCCAAAGTTTTATTAAAACCAGGCCGCCCAAAACGCTCGCTTGAATTTCAAGCAGTTGTTTTAACTGGATGCAGCGGAAAGAAAACCGCGGGCGATACGCCGAAAAACTGTGCAAGTTTTTGTATGTGTTCGGTTGTAAGTTGGCGCTTTTCACGGAGGATATCTGAGACAATAGACTCAGTTTTAAAAATAGGAACTAGGTCTTTTTGTCTGAGTTCAAATTCTTCTATTAAAGCCTTTAACAGTTCTACTCCGTAAATGTCAGGTATGGGTTCTAAAGTTTGCTCGTACTCATAAACAAGGGTTCCCAGTACGTTGAGGTAGTCGCGTTCGTCGGGAGTCAGTTCGCCTTTATCCAACAAAGAGTCGATCGCTTCTTGAGTTGCCATTAGCTCCTCCTCAGCAGTTATGGGTCGCGGCGGAAATGTTTTGAGTAGTTCGATATAAGCGCTCGAGTTTTTCATGTAATTATGCAATATTAAGAAAGTAATATTTTATCATTATAGTTGAAAAAGGGCATCTTTGAACCCGCAGATTAACGCCGATTAACGTGGATATAATTTATTTATTTATAACTCATCACTCTTGATGCAATTGATCACGGTTGAAATCTTTGTACCGATCGCAGTACAATCGATCGATATTGCATCTGAGGAATCTCCCATGTCAGAACCGTTTTCTACTGAGATTAGCGATCGCATCTGCACTCACATGAACGAAGACCACGCTAGCGCTGTAGTGCTGTACGCTCAAGCATTTGGCGGCAAACCGGAGGCGACAGAAGCTCAAATGCTCGCTATTGATGCCAACGGCATGGATTTAACCGCTAAAGTCAACGACGAAACAGTGCCTGTCAGAGTAAATTTCGATCGCACTTTAAAAGACGCCGAAGATGCTCACCACACTCTCATTGAAATGGTGAAACAAGCTCGAAAAGTTGCTAAGTAGTCAATTGCGTACTAGGCTGTTATAATTTTAATGTTTGCAGTACGGAATTTAGTCCGCTTAAATAGTTGTTAAGGACTAACATCCTTACTACAAACCTTTAGTTGGGTTAAATCATTTTAAGGACTAAAATCCTGACTGCGAACAAAATATTTAATAAAGTTGAATTTCCCTCTAAAATATCCACTAAAATGACAGAAAATTACCCAGACCCCAAAGAATTAGATGTCGTCAAGGGCAGTAAAAATAACCATTTCGAGGCACTGGTAAAACGACTAGATTTGATGATTCGCGCCCGCTATTCGCTGCTGTACATTGTCGGCGCGGAGGAGGAACCGGTCGAAGCCGTAATTGCCCAAGTAGCGCTGCAAGTAAGTCCCGCGCGCCGGGTATTGCGGTGGGATATTGTGCGAGGCTGGGAGGATAACGGTTCTGGGAAAGGTTCGGTAATGGCGGCGCTCGATCGCGTCAGCAAAACTGCTGTAGAAGAATATACCATATTTGTACTGCGGGATTTGCACCCCATTTTGAAATATCCATACACCGAAAAAAATGCGGCGGTAGTGCGGGAATTGCGGAATTTAACGCGGGAATTGAAGCGTAGCAAAAAAACTATAGTTCTTACTTCTCACACGCTGGAATTGCCGGAGGAATTGAAAGAAGAAGTCACAGTAATTGATTTTCCTTTGCCCAACGTCCAAGAAATCGACAGTTTAATTTCCCACGTTGTGGAAAAGCCGCAACAGTTGCAAGTTAGCGGTTTAGCAAGGGAACAGTTGGTTAAAGCTTGTCAAGGTTTGAGCCGCGCTAGAATCGGGCGGGTTTTAGCTAAAGCTTTGGCCGCCAAACAGCAAATTAACGAGTCAGATATTGACGGAGTTTTGGAGGAAAAACAGCAAGCAATTCGCCAAACTGGCATTTTGGAGTTTTTTAACTCCAGAGAATCCCTAAAAAGTGTGGGCGGCTTGGAGAATTTGAAACAGTGGGTAAAGATGCGGCAAGATGCTTTTACTGACGAAGCGCGTCGCTACGGCATACCGAATCCAAAAGGAGTTTTGTTAGTAGGAATTCAAGGAACGGGCAAATCTTTATCTGCGAAAACAATAGCCTCTGAATGGCGTTTGCCGCTGCTACGATTGGATACTGGGAGATTGTTTGGCGGCGTGGTCGGGGAAAGCGAAAGTCGCGTCAGGCAAATGATACAATTAGCAGAGGCGATCGCACCTTGCGTTTTGTGGATCGATGAAATAGATAAAGCCTTTGGTAACATTATCAGCGGTGGCGACGGCGATTCGGGAACTTCGCGGCGGGTATTCGGCAGTTTGATTACTTGGATGCAGGAAAAAACCAGTCCGGTGTTTATTGTCGCAACTGCAAATAACGTCAGGATTTTGCCGGCAGAGTTGCTCAGAAAAGGCAGGTTTGATGAAATTTTCTTTTTAAATTTGCCCTCAGAATCGGAACGGCAAGATATCTTTAAAGTACATTTGCAGCGACTGCGGCCAACTAGATTGCGCGAGTTTGATTTGGGAGTTTTGGCGAAACGCGCTGAGAATTTTAGCGGTGCAGAAATTGAACAAGTTGTAATTGATGGACTGTACCGGGCTTTTGGCACTTTTGTCAACGGACAGCGCCGGGATTTGATGACCGAGGATATTTTGAGGTCGATCGAGGATACAGTACCTTTAGCTGCGATCGCGCGATCGCAAATTGAAGATTTGAAGCGCTGGGCGGCGGAAGCGGGCGCGAGAACAGCTTCTAACGATACTCAGTTAATTGATGAATTGAAACGCTACAGCCAGCGGCGAAGGGATGCGATCGACAATTAACCCCACTGGTAGGGTGCGTCAGTTCATCGCTAGCTAATTATTTATTGTCAAAACCACATCTGATGCACCTTCCTATATGCAAATATAAATATGCAAATATAAAGATAATTGAAAATTTTTCAGATTCTTCACAAAACGATGATGGTTAGTTATAATGCAGGAGTAGTTACCAGGAGGGCCACTTTCCCACCCACTCTACCTGAACAACTTAATAATCTTGTGACTGAGCCTAAAGTGGTCTGGTAGAAATGGGCTTAAGTTGGTCTGAATGGAGCTAGCTGTTCCATTACAAACCAAAACAGGATGAAAGTGAAAAAAATCACCCTTGCCTATTGGCTACTACTCGCAATTACAGGATTAGCTGGAGCTTATTTCAAATCCACTCCTGTTGATCGGCACATTAAAGTTCAATTGAAGCGCGGAGGTACTGAAATGATTTATGAATCTAGGACAATCCCTAGAAAGCTGGATACCGGAGATCCCCCTAACGACGCAACGCTTCTTGAGAAAAAGTTAGGAAACTAGGATTCAATAATTCAAAACCCTCAAGAACCAATAATTGGTTTAGGGTAGGGTTAAATGCAGCCACCGCCAGTCCCAAGCCTGGATCAAATGCAGAGGGTAAAGGAAAGTATGTATCTAGCAGTTTTAGTTAGAATCTCGATCGCACTACGGTGACACAGCAGGGCACACAACACGAATCAGTTTGCAGTGCATTGGTTCTGCTGCCGCGAGGAGCGCGGTGTGGATTCGGTTAGTCAGCGCTTCCAAATTGCGATCGTGGTTTCACTCACCCGCCCTCCCACGCGCAACTACAAACCCAACCTAAAAATATCCGCAAGAATAGCATTTTTATCAACCATTCTCCCCGCATCCGGCGAATCGTAAACCACTAACAGCGAATTCTGCCCGTCCAAATATGGAAACAGGCTCAACCCCTCAGCATTGTCCGTATTAACCTTAAAAGGCAAGTCAAACAATACCTCCAAATCTCCCCCATCTTGCCCAGTAATACTGTCGCCCGATCGCCCTAAAATCCCCTTTAACCGAAAAACCCTCGTCGCCCCAGATAAAGTCATCGTCGGCCCGGCTAAAACCATCAAATCTTCCCCATTCCAGCACAATTCTCGCACGCCCAAACCGTTCAAATCAACAAAATGTTTGTTGTACAATTTCCCTCCTTCCCCAATCGCCTTAAGCCTTAAAACTCCCGCTTCTGCCTCTTCAACTTCTATTTCTAAAATTATCGCCCAACCCCGCAGCACCGGCCCCCGCAAACCGAGCAAAATGCGATCGCCCCGCACCGCCAACCCTTCAATATCAAAGCCATTTTCTTTACTCGGAATCGGCACAGATAAATACAAGCCGAGGTGGCTGTCATCTTTGAGCGCGTCTGTCAGCAAATTGCCCGTTTGTGTCCGCTGAAGACATCCCGCTTTCAGTTGGGTTTCGGGATTGTTTGAAGGGGAAATTGACTCGCACAAAATCCCGTCTTTCATAGGAATCCGCGCCAGCAAATAGCGGTTTACCTCTGTCTCGATTTGTGCTAATTTTTCAATATCTTTGTCGGCGTCTTTGCCTTTAGTTTTTTTACGTTTTGTGCTGTGAGACCCGACCAGCCACAGATAATCGCTGCTGAAATCCATTCCTTCGATATCGATTTCGCATTTTCCAGGTAGATCGATAAAATCTGCGATCGCCAATCTTTGATGTTCTCCAAAAATATGAGGCGCGACAGGCGACAAACGCTCGATCGAAGTCGTTTCATCGGAACCCAGCCACAAATGGCCATCGGGAGTTAAAGCAACAGCGGATAAGTCTGTAATAATATCAGCGACTTCGCTGTTGAATTGCAGCAGCAGCCGGCCGAGCAAAAAGCATTGTGGCATAATTATTAGCACCTAAACTATTCTTAGGGTAAGTCATTATAGCTAAACCTGCTTGAAACTCATAGGTTGCACCATTCTCAATCAGGCTTTTATGGGCGGGCTCGCGTGCCCAACCCCTACTCCCCACAAAAAAGAAAATTCATCTGTTGTGGAACAGGCATCTTGCCTGTTGCTGACAATGGTGCAAAAAGAAAATTCATCTGTTGTGGAACAGGCATCTTGCGTGTTCATGACAGAGGTGCAAGATTTGAGTTAAAACCGGCTGAAAATTAAAACAGAAAACTAAAACAGATATCCTCCTCAAGCCTCATAGCAAAAACTTCCGTTTTGAGATAATGATTTTTAACCCCTAGCGGGTCAAACCGCAGTCGGCGGTAATTATTCAGCAAACCGAACCTCCACAGACGGATAACACCCTAATTGAAGCATTAACATTGCCGTTACGTTTCGTTACGATAAGGAGACAGAGAGAAAAACCTCTCATTCGTAAAATCAGAGGTAGCCATTGTCAGGAACCTCAGCCTAAAGGCATGAGGCTTGAAAGAGAAATCTAACAAGCCATCCTGACCAGCTTAAGTCTTTACTGACTACGTTTTTTGGGTCACGATACCGGAGAATGCGAAGCTAGTTTTCCGCTCTATCGCTTGCAACTAAACAGTCTTAAGGTCACTGAGACAGTGTTGCTAGCTTAACAAGCTCTTAAAACATTAGCGAAGCTAACTTTACCCCAGAAATGGGAGTTTGAGGCAACCATACCTCACGGGAGGGGCAACCATACCCCTCCACCTCGCGAGGGGATTCAAATTAAATGTAAAGCCGTGCTAAAAGCACGGGGTTTCTACCCATTTTTATTATGAACGGTACATTTCGCGTCGGCAACCTGTTTGGGATTCCCTTCTTTGTCAACGTATCTTGGTTTTTAGTTCTGGGTTTAGTAACCTGGCAGTACGGCGGCCAATTAGCTGCCGGGTTTCCCGCATTGGGCCCCGTAGCGCCCTGGATGCTGGGATTATTCACAGCGTTACTGTTATTTGCTTCCGTCTTAGCCCACGAATTAGGACACAGTTGGGTAGCCATTAAACAGGGAATTGGCGTGAAATCGATTTCGCTATTTCTGTTTGGCGGACTGGCTAATTTAGAAAGAGAATCTAAAACCCCAGCCGAAGCATTTTGGGTAGCCATTGCAGGCCCGTTGGTTAGCTTATTTTTATCTGGTTTGTTAACAGCGATCGGCATCGGTGCTGGTCTCACAGGCCCCGCAGCGGCCATCGTCGGACTTTTAGCTTCCATCAACTTAGTTCTAGCCTTATTTAACTTAATTCCCGGTTTGCCCCTCGACGGCGGCAACATCCTCAAAGCGATCGTCTGGAAAATTACTGGCAACCCTTACAAAGGTGTAATTTTTGCTAGTCGCGTCGGTCAAATAATTGGTTGGATTGCCATTGCTACAGGCGTATTAGGCAATATTTGGAATCTAGTAATCGGTTGGTTCTTACTGCAAAATGCCGGTCAATCTGCCCAATATGCCACAGTCCAAAATAAACTGGCAGGCCTGACAGCCGCAGATGCTGTGACACCCGAAAGTCCGATCGTCTCCCAAGACTTGTCCCTCAGAGAATTTGCCAACAACTACGTGATCGGTAGCACTCAAACCTGGCGCAGATTCCTGGCAACAGATGATGCCGGACAATTGGTAGGGGCGATCGACCTTGATGACCTCAAAACCATTCCTACCGGACGCTGGCCCGAAGTTTTAGTGAAAGAACTCCTGAAGCCGATCGAATTTTCCACCACCGTCAAACCGGAATTATCCCTCCTCGAAGTCGTCACCCTCCTAGAACAACTCAAAGTACAAGAACTCCCCGTCATTCGCGAAAACGGTGTCCTCGTCGGACTTGTAGAAAAAGCTGAAATTGCCCGCCTGCTACAAAAACGAGCCGAAGCGAACCCTGCTTGATATCCTCAGATACTTGACAAATAATAGTTAACCCCCTCGATTGCCCCTTATCAAAAGCGCGATCGGGGGGGTTAACAATAGCTTCCAAAAAGTCAAGTCAAACACAAATAGTCCGGGACGAAACTGTCACAATATTTAAATATTTTTTGAGGTATGTTCTTGAGTCCAGGACTGACTAAGGATCGCGAATTAAATAACTTACCAATTTAATTGTTATTGTGGGATGGGCGTCCCGCCCGTCTTTTTTGGACGGGCGGGACGCCCATCCCACAAACTTGTGGAAGTTATTTAATTCTCATTCCTAAATTATTAGCTGCAAATCAACAATAATAATAATTATTATTATTATATAGCCTTTCTCAACTTTCGTGAGGTACGCGGGCGAGCAATTCCATATCTATTGCCAATAGCCCGCAGATATAGAAATTATCTGCGTTAATCTGTGTTCATCTGCCTTAATCTGCGGTTTGGTTTGTCTATCCATCAAAAATTTAGGCACTCTTGTCTACTGATTACCTGACAATTCTCAACCGTACCGCACTGTTACTGAGAAAGGCTGTATAAGTTAATCTTCGGCGCAACCTACAGCTCAATTTCAGCAATCAAATCTAGTATTTTTTGATAATCAAAATTATATAGATGATTCATCAGAGCTTCCGCAAAAACATCATTATCGATACCGATTTCCTCAATACTTTTGGCAATCAAGTCGAAGTCAGCCTCACGGACGGCCTGTTTTAGATTGCTCGTCCATTCTGAGGAAACTTTCGGCTTGGAGTCCAGCGTAAATATTGCAGCACTATCAGATATTTTTTCTTGTACCATACTTGAAATCGGCGATAAATCATTGACTTGAACATATTTATTGATCGCTTCACCAGCACCCGCTGCGCTAACAACTTGAATGTCAAATTTGAAGACTGTGCCGTGTCCCACTTCGCTCTCGACAGTAATGTCGCCCCCCATTAATCTTATGAACTCGCGGCTGATGTTTAATCCTAAACCCGTACCTGTTTGAACTTTTTTTTCTGATGAAGTTTGCACCAATAATTCAAATATGCTTTCTAATTGTTCCGGCAAAATACCAACTCCTGTATCGGCTATTTCAAAGCCAATAAAAACTATTTTTTGATGTTCCGCAACATTTAAAAAATCGTTTTTTGTAGGGTTAATTTTTCCGGATTTATTTTGCCAAACTGTGACTGAAACTGAACCATTTTTGGGGGTAAATTTAACCGAATTATCTAAGAGATTAATCAACACTTGTCGCAACTTAACCTCATCACTTTGCACGTATTGGGGGACATCGGAAGAGCAGTCAATAATTACTTGCAATCCTTTATTTTTCGCCGCAATTTGAAACATATTCTGCACGTCCCCCAGCAAGCGGTACAAGTCAAAAAGTTTGGCGTTGAGTGTCATGCGCCCAGCTTCAATTTTAGATAAGTCTAAGACTTGATTGATCAGTTGGAGCAGGTGTTCTCCGCTGCGGCGAATAATTTGGATATTTTCTTTTTCCGGCAAAGTTAAATTAGCGCTGGGTTCCATTAATTGAGCGAAGCCGAGAATGGCGTTGAGGGGGGTTCGCAATTCGTGGCTCATGTTGGCGAGAAAGAGGCTTTTAGTTTTGTTGGCAGCTTCTGCGGCTTCTTTGGCTTGTTGGAGTTCTTGTTCTGCTTGTTTGCGATCGCTCGTATCAATAATTATGCCGTGCCAGACAATATCTCCATTTTCGCGCAATTCTGGTCGAGAATAACCTTGCAGCCATTTGAGTTTTCCCGATGCTGTCACAATCCGCCACTCGTGGGAAAATAGTTCTAGATCAGTGGCACTTTTGACAATTGCCTCGAAGTGACTGGATCGATCGTCCGGGTGCATTTGTTCGTAGAGTAAAGCAGAGTTGTTCTGGATTTCCTCCGGCTCTAATTCTTGAATTTCTCGGCATCGAGGACTGATATATTCCATCTTGACTGAGCCGTCGGGATGCTGCACGAAGATGTAAAGTTCTCCGGGAACAGTGTTCGCTAATTTGTGAAACAGAGCTTCGCTTTTTTGCAAGGCTAATTCTGCTTGTTTGCGATCGCCAATATCAATCCCAAATCCAAACAAGAAATCCAGGCGGCCACCTTCGTCTAGCACCGGTGTGCCGTGCCACTCGACTAACAAAGTCCGATCGTCCGAAGTGAGAATGCGATGTTCGTTAACCGTTTGCTCCCGCGCTGTTACGCCCGTAAAAATTGAATGTAATCCGGCTCGATCGCTTGGGGGTACAAATGTAGCTAAGTAATCTTTGCCTGCAACTTCTGTGGCAGTATAGCCCACCGCTTCCAGCATACTGTTATTCGCCAGCAGGATTTTACCCTCAGAGTCGATCGCCACAAAAAAAATCGGAGAATTTTCGATAATCTTTAAATTAAAGTCGCGCTCTTGACGGATAATTTTTTCAGCTTGCTGGCGCTCCTCAATTTCGAGCTGCAAGCGGGCATTGATCGAGGCTAGCTCCCTCGTGCGATCGACTACTTCAATTTCGAGGGTACGGTTGTAGTCAGCCAATATTTGCTCTGCGTGTTTGCGAGCCGTAATATCTTTAAAAACAGTAATAACATAAAGGATATTCCCCGCACCGTCAAACACCGGCAGCGCTCGCACTTCCAAACGAATATTTTTCCCGTCTCGGCGAATATCCATATCTTCAGCAATCACCTCCAAGCCACTCAACGCCCGCACAAACGGCATTTGCTCGACCGGGTAAAGTTGATTAGTGCCTGCTATATAAATTTGATAAGCTTGTGGTAGCTCTGCTGCGGTGGCATCGGGCATTTCTCCCCTGCCTAATATTTGCTCTCCAGCGGAATTCATGAAAATAACTGCGCCGCCCGGATTGATCGTCGAGACTCCAACGGGCAAATTTTCTACCAGTTGGGCAAATTTTTCTTCACTTTCTGCCAAAGCTTGAAAAGACTGTTTCAGTTGAGCTGCCATCTCATTGAAAGACTGCGCTAATTCCCCAACTTCATCAAGCCTGCTGACAGCAACAGCGCGATCGAACTTTCTGGCAGCAATATCTTTAGCTGCTTCGTTGAGCCGCAGCAGTGGCAGCGTTACCCACCTCGCTGTCAGCACTCCAGCAATTGTCGATAGCAGCAGCGCCCCCCAACAAAGTAAAATTGTAGTGCGCGTATTTTTGTTAATTTGCCCCATGAAATCGGATTCAGGAACTGCGATCGCAATCAGCCAGTTCAAACCGTAAACATCAGAAAACGGCAGCACTTCCACAAAATATGCCTGCCCGTCTCGGCTAAATTGCAGTTGCTGCCGCTGCTTAATGTCGCCAAAGCCCCCGAAGTGTTCGTACAAATACTCGGCTGCGGTGCGAATGACAGGAGTTTGGCTGTCTAAAACATTCAGCCGCTGGAGTTGCTGCTTTCCCGACATCTTTCTAAAGGGTGATTCTTGACTTGAACTGGCAACCAGCAAGCCCGATCGTTCGATCGCGAAAATTTGTCCCGTTTTGCTAAGCTTGATGCGATGGAGATATTGCTGAAGATCCGAGAGCGAAAAGTCTACGGCACTAACTCCCAGCAATTTACCATTTCGAGCGCGAATCGGTTGGCTAGCAGCAATAAAAACAGTCCCAGGAGTAAAACCCGGATAAATACTCGTCCAAATGGGTTTGTTAGCTGCGACAGCTTCTTTGTACCAGGGGCGGAGACGGGCATCGTAGATTCCGGGTTCTGCCTTTAATTTAGCGGTGCGAGTGCCGTTGCCGTCTGTAGCGTAGTATATGCTCTGAAAGTTGGTAGACTTGTTCGCCGCGACAATTTGCAAGCTGTTATCCGTGGGGTTGCGCCAAATGCCGAGATATTCCCCTGATTTTTCAGCACCGAGGGAAATCCATTGAATGCTTTTAAAAGATCGCATTTGTTGCCAGAGGAACTTCTCTCCCCGAGGCTGCGGCTTTTCTAACTGTAAGTTTAATTCACCGCGCTCGATCGCTTCAGCGTTAAGTTTATTTACCCACTGGGTAGGTTCGAGAAAAGAAATCAGCTTTTCTTCCACTCTCTTTCCCGTCTCCGCGATCAATTTCTCGGCGAGCTCTTCGACTGCTCTTTCTCCGTTGCGAAAGGACAGATACCCGACAATCGCAACTGCTGTGACGATTTGCAGCACAAAAGAGGCTACTAGAAGGCGACGGAGGGAGATTTTTATTTGGTGTTGAGAAGTTTTACTCGCGAATCGGGGCAACGGCATAGGCTGATGACTAATTGCTCCCTAACACTTTAACTGTTCCAGCCTGTAATTTCACTTAGGGGCGATCGAGGTGTTTCCTTGCCCTCAATACCCCTCCCACACACACACCAATCAGGAGCAAGCACGAGACTTATACCATTTTAGATTTGAGATTTGAGATTTGAGATTAAATAATTGGCGATGAATGAGGAAGCTCGTGCTTTGGAGTTTGCCCACAGTTGCATTCTTTTTTTTAAACTCGTATTACGCACTCTTGGCCCAGAATACCTCCGCCATTTTCTTGCTTTGGTGAGTTTCCTAGCTCAACCCAACCTAATTCTTCCTTCAAACCTCTTCGGTTCATCAATTACATCCGTTAAATCCCGTACACTATTGGCTGCCGAACATCCATCCGTTACATCCGTTACATCCGGTACAAAATCCGTTGCCGAACTTCTCTTTAACAGCTACGCGGAAAATCCCCCGCTTGTCCAAACGGATATAGCGAGGGGCGAGAATAGGTATTCTCGGAAAATATAAAGTGGTGGCAGTGGCTTTTGTCGAGCCATTGCCATCTATAGAAGCCATAGTGTTTTAGGCTCACAGAAAGATTTCAGAGCCAACTCTCTGCTTGCAGTCAATGCTTGAAGTCAAACCAACTAATTCAAGCAAGAAGTTCAAGCAAGAAGTCAAAGCAAGTCGTAAAGGCCTAGGATACTTCTTCTTCTCGATCGATTTGGCGCAGGTGAATGTGCTTGCGTCCCAGAGAGATTTCAAATTCATCTCCTGGCTGGAGTTCCATCTGTTTGGTGTAGGCCGCTCCAATCAGTAAGTTGCCGTTAGATTGAACGCTAATCCGATAGCTGGCAGAGCGTCCGCCGCGTCCATTGCCGTTTTGCTTCCCGTCTAGCTGAATGCCTTCTGCATCAATCAGCGCATTCAGGAATTTCATCATGTTGACCCGTTCTACGCCGTTCTTGGTAACGGTGTAGTAGCCACAGGCTCTAGCTTTTTCTTCCTTGGTAAGGTTCTCTAGGTCTTTGACCTTTTTGATCAGATCTTCGCCTTCAAGGGGTTCGATATTTTTCTTTTTAGCCATTTACTGAGTCCTGAAATATTCAACTGGTGTACGGATTTTTTCTCGGTTGGTTTTGGGTTTGACCAAGAAACTTTAGCTTTATAGCTGGTCGTAAAACTATATTACACCGATCGGCTCAATTGTTAACCACTATTATCTAAATATTTTTAACAACCTGCAGTCTTTCTTGAGGAGTAGCTGCAACCGGTGCGAGCAATCTCTAAACTCGGTAGCATAAGCTATCAGCTATCAGCTAGCTGAATATTTGCCCCGCTCTTAAAATCCCATGAAGTTAACCACACGCGGACACTACAGTGTCAAAGCATTACTGGATCTAAGTTTGCAACCTCGCTTTGGCCCGACATCGGTGAAATCGATAGCGAAGCGACAGGAGTTACCGGCTCCGTATCTAGAAAAATTGCTGATTGAAATGCGACGAGCCGGTTTAGTCCAATCAGTTCGGGGTGCCCAAGGAGGATATCAATTGGCCCGCATGCCCGCTCAAATCTCTTTAGGACAAATCTTAGAGGCTGTAGGTGAAACTATTGAACCTTTACCTCGACATTTTCCCGACGCGACGCAAGCAGAGGACTGGGTAACATTCAGTTTGTGGAACCGATTGCACAAAAAACTTGCCGAAGCGCTGTACAGTATTTCCCTCGAAGACCTATACTATGATGTCCGCAGTTGGCAAGCGGCTCTTGGGGAAGAAACTAGCTTTATCATTTAAATGGTAAGTTCATTCATTCGATCGCCAGCAAGCACACATGGACGCAACACTTGTTACCTACTTTGGCGGCTGTCACTGCGGTGCTGTCCGCTTCCGTGTCGCCGTTGACAAACACGAAGCATCTGATTGCAACTGCTCTATCTGTAAAAAGAAGGGATTTTTGCACCTCATTGTGCCGCCGGAACGTTTTACCTTGCTCAGTGGCGAAGATGTTTTGACCACCTATACATTTAATACAGGAACTGCTCAACATACTTTCTGCCGAATTTGCGGCATTCACTCGTTCTATCGCCCCCGATCGCATCCCGATCATTTCGATGTCAACGTCCGCTGTCTTGACGACTATGCCATCGAACACTTTCAGATCCTACCCTTTGACGGTGTTAATTGGGAGCAGAACGTACACTTGCTCCGCGACGAAAGTAATCTCAGCCTTTAAAATTGCAGCTCAAAAATCTTGCCTCCGCAAGGGTAGCAGTAGTTAAAACCTGCGCTACCATTGCGATCGCTCCTGCTCGGCCGGACTATCAAGTTTGACACAATATATAATGATGCCGGATGAATTTCCTGTTTTGATTTTAGCTGCGGTGTTGGATTATTCGATCGGCGATCCTTGGGGTTGGCCGCATCCCGTGCAGGCGATGGGTTGGGCGATCGACCGCTATACTCGATTTGTCTTTAATATATGGAATAATCCCGCAGGTAAAATGCCTGAAGCAGGTGCTAGTCACGCTGGCGAGCGGCACAAAATGCTGCTACGAGGTGCTGGTACAATACTAGGGATCGGGCTGATTGTAGGCAGTTATACTGTCAGTTGGTCGATCGTCCAAGCTGCTAGTTGGGTGCATCCTCTTTTAGGTATTGCCCTACAGACCATTTTGCTCGCAAGCTGTTTTGCAGGTCGCAGTTTGAGGGCCGCAGCAGAGGATGTGCTAGCACCTTTAAATGTTGGAGATTTAGTCAAGGCGCGAGAAAGGTTGAGCCTTTACGTCGGCCGGGATACCGAAAACTTATCCGAGGCAGAAATTCTGCGAGCCGTGTTAGAAACTGTAACAGAGAATGCAGTCGATGGCGTGACAGCACCGCTATTTTATGCCTTACTTGGGTTCGCTCTGCCGCATCTATTATTAAGTGTTACCGATCGCCCGATCGATCCTAACTCGATGTGGGCGAGTGCGATGGTTCCCTTGGCGATCGCTTACAAAGCAGCCAGCACATTAGATTCTACCGTCGGCTACAAAGAAGCACCATACACTGATTTAGGATGGTTTAGCGCCAAACTAGAAGACGTGCTGACGTGGATTCCTTGCCGGCTAACAGTGATTACTTTAGCCGTTATATCTGGCAAACCGATTTACATTTGGCAAATTTGTCAGAGAGATGCTGTTAAAGATGCCAGTCCCAATTCCGGTTGGAGCGAGTGCGTTTACGCCGCCATCTTGGGAGTACAACTAGGAGGGACCAATTCCTATCGCGGAGTTCTCAAACACAAACCGCTGTTAGGCGAGCCGGTTCACCCGATCGCAGCGCCGCTAATTTGCCAAGCATTGCAATTAACTCGGTATTGCTTTCTGATTTGGTTGGGACTATCATTGCTTTTTTATACCTTATTATGTGTGAGTCGCTAACTGATGACCTCACCCGCACAGTCCAGGAGTAATCTCCAGGACGAGTTTTTATTAGACATTTCCCGCCATAAGGCAGACAATTGATGTAGACTGAGATAATTCACTCAAAAAACCCAATATGTCCACATATGTACCACCAAGAATCGCTATTCAACGACTTGGAGTATGTTCAAAAACCCTTGAAAGGTGGGAAAAAGAAGGGAAAATCAAAGCATACCGAACGCCGTCAGGACAGCGACGCTACGACGGAGACTCAGTTGTCAATATTCCATCTACTAAACCAACCATCCTCTACGCCTGAGTTAGCAGTCGAAGTCAAAAAGCCGACCTTATTCGACAGGCTGACTTTCTTTTGTCTCGCTACCCCGGATGCGAAATCATCCAAGACATCGGGAGTGGCCTCAACTTCAAAAGAAAAGGTCTTGTCACCTTACTGGAACACATTTACACAGGCGACATCGGAATGGTTGTCGTTGCCTCAAAAGATAGATTATGCCGGTTCGGATTCGATCTTATCTCATGGTTCGCGGAGCGGGGCGGGTGTAAGATTTTGGTTCTCAACAATAGTTCACTTAGTCCAGAAAGAGAAATGGTTGAAGACCTACTCGCAATTATCCACGGCGACCGTTGCCGATTGTACGGACTCAGAAAGTACAAAAAGCAAATCATTGAAGACTCTGACGTACCGAGTCTATCCAAAGGGGGAGACGAAGAAAATCTGGCTATTGAGAATTCATGCTAATCGAAAAGTTTACAATAACGCAATTGCTTATCTGAATCAACATCAAGGAAAGTTTACCTATTACACCGTGGACAAAAAAACTAATCAGCCAGTTTTAAAAACTTCAGGCAAGCAAGCTTTTCGGAGCTTTTGTAAAACCTTGGACTACCAGATAATCCCTGAGTGGTGCAAAGAATTAGGCATAGCTCACGGTTTAGATAACGCACTCTTTGAGGCTTATACAGCTTGGAAGAAAACCGACAAGCAGCCCGCCCAAATAGGCAAAGGAAAACAGGCAAAAATCAATCCTTTAGCCGGATTGAAGTTAGCTCGATTCAGATCGATCCGAGCCCAAAAACAGACTATTCAGTTCGCTCCGGGGGACTATAAGAACGGTCATCTAATGACCAACGCTAGCAAAGGTTTGGAGAAGGCTCTGTGGACTGGGCAAGATTTCTGCTTAATTAACTACGATAGAGCCGTAGAAGTCACCTACAACAAGGGACGCTGGTTTGTAAATATGCCTGTAGATATGGACGTTCCAGAGTCTAAAAATGGTGGCAAGACCATCGCACTAGATCCAGGACTGCGTTGTTTTTTGACCGGGTTTGATGGTAATTCTTTTACTGAATTTGGCAAACACGACTTTGGCAAGATTGCTAGGCTGTGTCAACATTTGGACAAAATGCAATCAAAACTTAGTCGCTCTCAAGGTAGCGAGTTTTCTCGATTACGCTATCGATTAAAACAAGCTATGGAAAGGGTGAGGACAAAAATTAAAAACCTACGCTCTGAGATTCACAAGCAAGTAGCAAGTCACTTAGCTAGGAATTATGATGTTATTTACTTACCTACTTTTGAAACTTCTCAGATGGTGGCAAGAGGTACTCGCAAGCTCAATTCTAAGTCGGCGAGAGCAATGATGACTTGGGCATTCTATCAATTCTCCCAAACCTTAGAACATCTCTGTAATCGTTACGGTTTGAGATTGGTTAGGGTGACTGAAGAATACACTTCTAAAACTTGTACAAAATGCGGTCATATTCACAAAAAATTGGGTGGCTCTAAAAGTTTTAAATGTCCCAATTGTGGTTATGAAATACCCCGCGATTTTAATGGTGCTTTGGGGATTTTTCTCAAAGCTTTGTGGGATACCACCATACTCTGGGACCTGTCTGATGAGTGTGCTATATTCATATTTTCACCGATTGTCGGGGATTGTCTGAATTAAAAGTATCAGGCATAAATAACGTATTTCTGTTATTGTTCGCGCTCCAAGCATTGCAATCGCAGCATCTGCTTTTCATCGGTTCCGGGTAAGCCCAGCAGAAGACAGAGATCCGCCACCGACAGGAGTAAAAAAAGTTTTGACTTGAGTTCAAACCCCCAGATTCATCTGTCAAGTCAATCTCAAATCTCAAATCTCAAATCTCAAATCTCCAATTGTTCGATATGCCAACAGCCAACAATTAGCTCGCAGCAACCAATGACTAAAATTATCCAAATTTTATCCCCTGATGAAGTGAGGCGCACTCTCACCCGCGTCGCTTCCCAGATTGTCGAAAAATCAGGGAACCCCTCGGAGTTAGTGCTGTTGGGCATTCATAGTAGAGGAGTGCCTTTAGCTCAAATTTTGGCAGATCAAATTGAAGTCCTCGAACAAGTCAAAGTATCCGTGGGCGCTTTGGATATTACCTTTTACCGAGATGACTTGGATCGAGTTGCGATGCGGACACCGGCTAAAACAGAAATTCCTTTCGATTTGACGGGCAAAACCGTGGTGTTGGTAGATGACGTTATATATAAAGGCAGAACAACTAGAGCGGCTTTGAATGCGGTGAACGATTACGGGCGGCCGGAGAAAATTTGGTTGGCGGTATTAGTCGATCGCGGCCACCGAGAAGTACCGATTCAGCCGGATTTTACGGGTAAAAAGTTGCCGACTGCAAAGGAAGAACAAGTTAAGGTTTACGTTCAAGAGCTCGACGGGCGCGACGGAGTGGAGTTAATTAAGGGTTGATACGATTTGAGATTTGAGATTTGAGATTGGGCAAAACTGACTGTTAAACAAAGTCCAGCTAAATAAACTAAGTAGGGTGGGCTGTAAGTAGCGCGTCAAACCACTTTTTGCGTCCATCACTGAGCAAAATACTTCGTTTCCGCCCACTGACAACGTAAAAAACCCGGTTTCTACCAGAATAGGGGCTTTTGGGTAAGCAAGCCTCTAGGAAGAAACCGGGTTTTTCGCGCGCGGAGCGTCCTATGTTCTTAAAAATCGGCAGTGCAGGAGTTGAACCTGCCTGGGGCGAATTATGAGTTCGCTGCCTAAACCGCTCGGCCAACTGCCGTTAAATCGATTTCTTCGACCTAACTCAAAATGAATTATAACATAATTTCTCAGTCCGTGCTAGAACTAGAGAACAAAAATCAAAATCTTTAGATCTGCTGAGTCCCGATCGCCTGTTAGCCAATGTGCTCTCGCCGATCGACCGGACAAAGCAGTTTCTACGACTCGGCATAAACTTATAGGCAATGGCAGTGAATTCGACGGTAGTGCTGACTCTAATTCTGCTGGCTCTGATGTTTGGAGCAGGCGTGACGAGTTCTGTTTGGGGATTTACTATAGGTCGCGAAGCCTTACAAGGAACGACTCAACCCGATGTTCGTCCCAGCAACAATGCTGGCAGTGGCAAGGCTGGAACGACGGCTAGCAAAGACCAAGTGAGCATTTTGAAAGAAAAAGACATTCTCACAACCGTCAAAGCACGGATAGAAGGTCGCGATCCAGAAAAAACAACGGCCGGGGCAAATACTAAAACAGAGAAGGCAAACTCTAAACCAGCCGCGGCCAAAAAACCGGCTGCACAAAATGCCAGCGCCAAGTTTCCCCTGAACAGTCGCGACGGGGGAATAACTCTGGAAGTGAGCGCGGCCAGTCAGCGCAACAATTCCATGCTGCTAGACGTGAGCATGAAAAATGAGGGCTCCCAAGCTGTGAGGTTTCTCTACAGTTTCTTGAACGTCACTGACGATCGTGGCCGGGCCCTAAGCGCGACTGCCGAGGATTTGCCCTCGGAACTCCCCCCCAACGGGCAGGTGTTTTACGGTACGGTGAGTATTCCCACAGCTTTGCTGGAAAATGCTAAGGAAGTTTCGCTGACGCTGACAGATTATCCAGGTCAAAAACTTCAGTTGCAAATATCTGGCATTCCAGTGGCGAAGTAAAATAAAAGAAGACCAAACCTGCAGACGGATTCTCAGGTTCGATCGATAAAGTTTTTTTAGGAAGCATTGTGTCACTTTTAGGGGCGAGAGTGCAGGAGATATCTGATTTACCCGCGATGAGTTTGACAGAGGTGCTGTCGCGGTTGCTGTCAGTGCTGTTGCTGATTGCGATCAATGCTTTTTTTGTGGCGGCTGAGTTTTCGATGGTGACGGTACGCCGATCGCGCATCAATCAGTTAGTGGATGCCGGCGACGTGGCAGCTCAAACGGTGCAATCTTTGCAGCAAAGTATTGAGCGATTGCTTTCGACAATGCAGTTGGGAATCACTCTTTCTAGTTTAGCTCTCGGCTGGATTGGGGAAAGTACGATCGCCGTGCTAGTCCAAGCTGCGATCGGCTATTTGCCACTGCCAACTTACATCAAGTCGGCGATCGCCCATTCTTTTAGCATATCAATAGTAACTTTTTTGTTGCTAGCTTACCTGCAAATCGTACTGGGCGAACTTTTCCCCAAATCTGTAGCGTTACTGTATTCCGAACAGCTAGCCAGAAGTTTAGGGCCTCCGAGTTTATTGATTGCCCGTTTGTTCAATCCCTTTGTGTCGTTTCTCAATCAATCTACTCGATCGCTTTTGCGGTTTGCGGGCATCGAATACGATCTAAGGCATCGGCCGGTTACTCCCGAAGAACTGCAATTAATTATAGCTACCTCCAGCGAATCCAGCGGCTTGGAAGCAGAAAAGCGAGAATTGCTCAACAACGTGTTTGAATTTGGCGAAGTTTGGGTACAAGAAGTAATGGTGCCGAGGCCTAGCATTGTCGCACTTCCGAAGACGGCAACCTTTCAAAATTTGCTCGACGAAATGGCGATTTCCAACCATTCCCGCTATCCCGTGACGGGAGATTCTTTAGACGACATTATCGGCATTATTGGCTTCAAACAACTTGCGAAACCCCTAGCTGAAGGTTTGCTCTCTCCCGACACGCCAATTGTACCTTGGATGCGTTCGGTGAGGTTTGTGCCGGAGATGATGCTGCTGGGGGAACTGCTGCCTTTGATGCAGAGTTCGTCGGAAGAAATTGCGATCGTAGTTGATGAATTTGGCGGCATTTCCGGTTTAGTAACACTGAGGGATTTGATTGCCGAAATTATCGGCCGCAGCTACGAGTCGCCCGACAGCAAAGAAATTGCTTTGCAAGTATTGGACGATCGCACTTATTTAGTGCAAGCGCAGTTAAATTTAGATGATGTGAATCAAATATTGAATTTGGATTTGCCAGTAACTGACGAATATCAGACAATTGGAGGTTTTCTGAGTTATCAGTTGCAAAGAATGCCGGCTGCTGGGGAAGTTTGGCGGGGCGAAAATGTTGAACTTACGGTTGTTTCTGTGTCCGGGCCGCGGTTGGATCAACTTCAAATTCACTTGTTGGAAGGGGCTGCGGGCGATCGCACTTTAGATGGAATTGCAGCAGCGGATGGGGAAAATAATGTCGGGAAAGGGCGAAAGAATAGCGGGGTGAGTAGTGTGGCGAAATTTTCTAGTTGAGAATATTTTAGCGAATACCTACATAATCTACTCGCTCGAAGTCGCTGCGTACTAAATCATCTAACGTCGGGCCTTTGGGGCGTAAATTAATGCGATCGCCAGCCCTCACATTTTCGTAATGTGCGTTGGGAATATATATATCTTGCTCCTGCATAAAAGCGTAAGTAAAGCGAAAGGCACTGTCAATGTCCTCAGCTTTGACCTCACGAAAGTCAGAGAGGAATAGGAGATCCATTTCTGCTTCAAAGTACAGCATCTCTGCAAATGCACCTCCGTCGTAGCAGTTATAACCAATATAGCCGCAAGTGTCGCTACCTGTGTAGTAGAGGGCGCGAGTGGATGGGAAGCTGGAAAGGGTGATAGCATCTCCTACTCCAAATACAAGGTGACCGGGCTGATAATTCAGTTGTTCAACGATCGTCCAAGGATGTCCTCGGAACTGAAATACAATATAGCTTTCGGCCGTAATTTCGATTTCGCGATCGTAGATATCCCGTTCCCAGACATCCGCGCGTCTCGCCCTACTAAGCTTTTGCGCCACTGACTCAATAGGAGCGCGAACGAGAAGTAGATTTTGGTTTACGTCAATAGATTCAATACCTCGGCGCTCTTCAATAGACATAATTTTTAGCTTGGAAAAAACAATCAATAATTAGTCTACCTCTTTTTCAGACTGTAGCGAATGCTCAGGAAGAACCAGGGTGTTTTATACTTGATTCATCAGGTAAAGTCAATAGACTCGATCCTTTATGCAAGCGCGATGAACAGCAGAAATTAAGAAATGCTATGAAAGCTCAAGAACTTTATCAACAAGGATTCGACCTCGGTCGCAGAAGGTTGTACAAGGAAGCTGCTGAAGCTTTTACTCAAGCAATTAATATCAATCCTGACTTTGTAGAAGCTTATATGGTTCGTGCTCATACTCGAGCTGTAATTGGAGAAAAACAGGGGGGAGTTGAAGATTTTCAGAAAGCTATAGAAATCTTGAGGGCTAGAGGACAATCGCAAATGGCTGATCTGCTTTTAGTCCCATTGAATTCGCTGCAAAATGAAATTAGGTTTGACCAGGAAGACCAGGGTCAACCGGAAGTTGAGGATGAGCCGGAAGGTAAATAAGCCGCCTAAATTTTAGTTTTGTTTGTAAGGTGCGTCAGGCTTGAAGCGAGTACGAAATAATTAGGGTTTACCTCTGACGCACCCTACGAAATGCGTAAGTCATCTTTAAGCGTAAGGCACCGGATCTTTTAATCCCAATTCCTCAAAAGCAGCCAGCCGCAACCGACAAGAATCGCAAACGCCACAGGCATTTTCCCCGCCTGCATAGCAAGACCAAGTTTGCTCCCAAGGCACTCCTAATTTGTTGCCTAATTGAATAATTTCGGTTTTTTTAAGTTCAATCAAAGGTGTTACAATATTAATAGGTTCTCCTTCTCTTCCCTGCTTTGTTCCTAACCGAAATACTTCCTGCATTGCTTGGATGTAATCGAGGCGACAGTCGGGATAGCCGGAATAATCTAAAGCGTTGACACCGATGTAAATGCGATCGGCTTCTAGAGTTTCGGCGTAGGCGAGGGCAAAGCTGAGAAAGATCGTATTTCTAGCAGGAACGTAGGTAATGGGGATGTTTTGGGACATTTCTGCAAGATTGCGATCGATCGGCAATTCCATCTCATTATCCGTCAAAGCCGAACCGCCCCAAAGCGTTAGGTCAAAGTTTACCACTTGATGCGCCTTAACATCGGCCGAAAGTGCGATCGCCCTTGCTGATTCCAACTCCCGCCGATGTCTTTGCTTGTAGTCAAAGGAAATAGCGTAACACTCGCAGCCGTCGGCTTTGGCTTGATACAAAACCGTTGAGGAATCCAGCCCTCCCGACAATAAAATAACTGCTTTCACTTAAAACATCCTCACTCGAATTAGCTTTTATATTTATATCAAATTAGTTGCAATTTGACAATAATAATAGTTGTGCAGAACATCTAAATGTAGCGTATGCACTGCACGCCTTACCCTAAAAACTAACTGGTTCCTAGGCTCTGCCTGGGAACCATATCTAGAGGCTCTGCCTCGCATTGCGATCGAGAAAATTGGAGGCAGAGCCTCCGGATCTACGTTACCAGGCAGAGCCTAGTAACGAGTAGAACCAGTAGAAAGAAAATTCATCTTTTGTGGCACAGGCATCTTGCCTGTGCTTGAGATTGATGCAGGATGTCAGATTTAAATTGCTAATAAATCATCGAGTTCGCGGTAATCGGGCAAAGTTGTATCAATTTTAATTCCCTGCCGCAAAACTGTGCGATCGCCCTGGGATCTAGATAACAATTCGCTGAAATTCCGCGCCTTAAATAAAATCAAATCTGCTGGTAAACCAACTGCAATTCGTCCTAAATTCGGCAATCCCATTAAATCTGCAGGAGTCTTCGTCACTGCACAGGGCCAGTCTCCATAGGGCCTATCTAAATGAGCGATGCGGACTGCCATATTAAAGACTTCCAAAACATCATGATCGCCAAATCCGTAAAACGGATCGCGACAATTGTCGCTAGCAACTGCAACGGGAATTCCGGCTGCTTTGAGTTCGTGCAGCAGTGTCACACCCCGCCAGCGCGGTGTATGCTGAGATTCTCGGTCTTGCAGGTAAAGGTTGCACATCGGCAAGCTGACAATGCCAATATTGGCTTCCTTGACTAATTCCAGAGTTTCTGTTACTAAATCTGACGGTTGTACGGCTAAACTACAGCAGTGTCCGCAGATAATTTGACCGGAAAATTTATGGCGGATGGCGGTTTTTGCGACTTCCCGCAGTGTTACTGAATCTGGATCGTCGTTTTCGTCGGTGTGGAAGTCGAGGTGTAAATTTCGTTCTTTGGCTAAGGCAAAAACTCGATCGAGTTGTTTGTCTAAGTCGGGATTCATATAGGCGACGCCGCCGAGAATGCCGCCAGTTTGGGCTATGCGATCGGCTAATTTTTCGCCGACGGGTGTCAGGAAATAGTCGAGGGAAACCAGGGAAACAGCTTGCAAGATCAGCCGATCGCCCCATTCGGCTTGCAGCGCTTCAAATACTCCCAAACTAACGGTTCCCTGTTCGCCCGCGCTGTCAATGTGAGTGCGGATAGCCTTGGTTCCGTGGGCGTAGCTGCACTTTAGTCCGAACTCCATTCGCCGGTAAACATCCTCTGCATTCCAGTTTTTTTGGGCATCAGCGCCTACCGCTTCGATCGCGCTGGCAAAAGTTCCATCGGGATTGGGCGATCGTTCCCAAATGTGGCCTTTGTCTAAATGGGTGTGCATATCCACAAAACAAGGCCAAACTAAGCCGCCCTGCAAATCTATAACTGGGATATCTCCAGAGGAGGATACAGGTTTTGTACCTGCTGGGATAATTTGGGCGATCGTACCCGCTGCAATTTCCAAATCCACCAAACAAAAATTGTTCTCACTCCCCGTTGTCGCCACAGTAGAAGCGGAGGGCGCGAGCGATTTCATCTCTAGAAGAGACGCGGGTACGCGACCATTTTTGAGCAAATAATTAGATGTACTTGGCAACATTAATTTTGTGAGTTAGTATTTTCTTGGTAATTCCCGGCTACCAGTTGTAACTATAACAACCCTCGCAGGAATTGTGACCATCTCTTTTCCCCTCTTTCTCTCTTTTCTAGATTCTCTGTGCCCTCTGCGCCCTCTGCGGTTAGTTAAATAAATATCATGCAGAAAGAAAATATAACTCCTAGAGAAACTTGCATTAAATAGGTAGCTTTGCTGTTTGTACTTCAGCCTTAATCACTGAAGCACTTATGCAAAATTTTTATATTTTCATGACTGTGCGAAAATCAGCGTCACGAGTTTGGCTATGCCGGATACTTCCCGATCCCGAATCCTTTTGCTATCATAAATCACTGCTTCAAATTGCAATTTCACTTTCAACTAACAGCAGCATCCATAGCAAGAGCCAAAAACAACTGTGTCAAAACCCAAGCATATAGTTTTAACATCCCATCCCGACAGAGCCGGCACAAAACCTCATCCCATTTACTGGGGAGAAATCGATCCGCTGAAACGGGGGCCTGTGATTGGCAGCCTCACCAAATCGTCTCACCGGAATGCGATCGGCACTCATTCGGGTTCCTACTCTGTTTATCGAGCGCTAGCAGTGGCTTCCGGCGCACTCCAAGCAGATCACCGCCCCGATTTTACCAACACCTCTCCGGCCGCACACATCGGGCCGCACCCGAGTTGGGGCGATCGCAATTTGATTGTTTCTCTCGATCCTTTTGGGGGGTTGGTCAGCGAAATTTATACTTCATTTATCCAGGAGGGATATGATATTCGACCGACAATTGCTGTCACTAAAGCTCACATTAATATGCCAGAATTGCAAGATGCCATCGCTAAGGGGCGAGTGCAGATTGATGGCAAAATAGTCAAAGCAGGTGGCAATTTAGCAGTAACTAAAATTGCGATCGATCCGGTGTGGTATTTGCCGGGAATTGCGAGGCGGATTGGGGCCCAAGAAAGCGTTCTCCGCCGTGTCCTGTTCGAGCAAACAGGCGGAATGTTCTCGGATTTAGTGACGCGGCCAGACTTACAGGTTTTCTTGCCGCCAATTGGCGGAACTACGGTTTATATTATTGGCGATGTCGCGAATATTTCTGACCCGGATAAGCAGTTGGCGGTACGGGTACACGATGAATGCAACGGTTCTGATGTCTTCAGTTCCGATATCTGCACTTGTCGCCCTTATTTGGTACACGGGATTGAAATTTGCATCCAAACGGCACAAGCCGGCGGTTCTGGGGTAATTGTTTACTTCCGCAAGGAAGGGAGAGCTTTGGGGGAAGTGACTAAGTTTTTGGTGTACAATGCCAGAAAACGGCAGGAAGGTGGCGATCGCGCTGATGCCTATTTTACGCGCACTGAATGCGTGGCGGGAGTTCAAGATATGCGGTTTCAAGAACTAATGCCAGACGTGCTGCACTGGTTGGGGATCTCTCGCATTGACAGTTTAGTTTCTATGAGCGATATGAAATACAATGCGATTATCAATTCTGGCATTCAGGTGGTCGATCGCATCCCCATTCGTGAAGATTGGATTCCCGCAGACGCACAAGTCGAAATCGTCGCCAAAAAAGCCGCCGGCTACTACACGCCAGACCCTGTACCAGATGCTACAATTCTTGCAGGAGCGATCGGACGCGATTTAGGAGATTAAGAGGGCAAAGACGCGACCGATGGGACGCGAACAATCGCGTCTTTGCTAGATAAAATTTATTGCTGGTTTTTGATCAGTCAGGGTAGGTTATGGCTAATTTGCGTTCTAGTGTGATCGTAAAAACAGATATTTGCGGATATACCGCAAGAGTCAAAAAATTATCTCAGTCGGACTTAAGTAGTTTGTTAAACGAGCATAAAACTTTTGTTTCAGATATTAGCGCCAGAAATGAAGGCAGCGTGATTAAAGGGGAAGGTGATTCATTTTGGATAATTTTTCCCAGCGTCACAGCCGCGGCTGTGGCTGCGATAGAAATGCAGCAAGAATTGAGATCGCAACAATCTAGCAAAGCCAACGACGAAAGATTGGCTATTCGCGTGTCGATTACATTAGGAGATGTCTTGCATCAAGATAAAGATATCTTTGGCGATACGGTGAATTTAACAGCGCGCATAGAATCAGTAACTCCGCCGGATGAAATATATTTGTCCCAAGCAGCATGGCTGGCCCTCAACAAAGCAGAAGTGCAAACATCTTTTGTCAACGAGTTTTCTTTGAAAGGGATGAGCGAACCTGAAAAAGTCTACAAAGTTGACCAAAGTTACAAAACGCGAATCATCAAGAATCAAGCAATAATTAAAGCAGATTTGAGAGGGTTTATAGCTTATCAAGAATCTAATTCAATCAAAGACGTTGAATATTTGCTCACCAACTTTGATACTTTTGAAAAAACAATTTGCGAAGAATACGGGGGAACAATTCGGAGTATTGTTGGTGATTCGCATTTATTGACTTTCCCGGAAGCTCACTCAGCCTTAGCAGCAATGGAAAGTTTGTGCGAAAATTGGAAACTTTTTATTAACGCCAATCAAATACCTTGTGGCTTGTCGGTGGGAGTTGCTAAGGGAAATTTATATATATTTAGGTCTTGCACTTACGGAAAAGATATTCACATAGCCGACAGACTGGAAGATTTAAGTAAAATAGTATCTCCGGGAAAAGAAAAAAACTCGGTGATAGTTTCCGATCACATAAAACGCGAAGTCAGCGGGTCGAAGTGGGAATATAAGCTGATCAAAATCGATAAAAATGCGATTTTAGATAATCTTTTAGATTACAGTCAGTTTGACTTTTTTCAAGAAAACGATGTTTACCGCTGTTTGGTTGTATGAAGTTGCAAAATATTGAACTTGAGATTGTAGAATATCTGAGAACGCCGGCTGCTATTCGCCAAAAGTGCGATCGGCTTTTTGATTTAGCCCGCCAGGACAAACTTCGCTACTTCCGCGTCGATTTATCCCAACTCGACAAAGCAGCAAATTATGTAATTGACACAACGCGCCAACAATATCCCGATTTTAACATTCCTTTTCACAGTCGCTGGCGACATTTTGAAGCGGGCAACTTGTCGCGACTCGCCGAATTGGATGCAGCCATAGCCGAATGTGCACTCATAGAGCAAGCTAAGATCAAATTTGATTTAGCAATTATCAGCGTTTTGCTTGATGCCGGTGCTGGTGCAGATTGGCAGTATTGCGAACCAGAAACCGGGCAGGTTTTCCGCCGTTCTGAAGGGTTAGCAATAGCCAGCTTGCGGATGTTTTGTCAAGGTGTTTTTTCCAGCAATCCCGATTTTCCTTGGCAAGCTGATTCTCGCGGACTTTCTCAATTAAAACTAGAAACCTTAGCTGCTGGATTTCAGGTAAGTCGAGACAATCCCCTAGTTGGTTTAACAGGCAGATTAGAATTATTGCAGCGTTTGGGAAATGCGATTTGCCAGCATCCATTATTATTTGGCAGCGAAAACCCGCGTCCCGGTAATTTAGCAAAATACTTGCTCGACAGTGGGGTTTCGGGAGTCAACACTGTGAATGCTACTGAAGTATTGAGCGCTGTTTTGACAGGTTTTGGGGAAATTTGGCCGGGAAGATATGCGATTGGTGGAGTTAATTTAGGCGATGTTTGGCGGCATCGGGCATTACAAGGAGAAAATCTGGGAGATGAATTCGTGCCGTTTCACAAACTATCGCAGTGGTTGACTTATTCCCTGTTGGAACCGCTGCAAGAACTTGGTTTAGAAGTCGCGGGATTGGATGAGTTAACGGGATTGCCGGAGTACCGCAACGGCGGTTTGTGTTTGGATATCGGGCTGCTGCAGGCAAAAGATTCGGCTATTTTTGAGCTGAGTTACTTGCCGGATTCGGAAGTTATAGTAGAATGGCGATCGCTCACTGTCAATCTTTTAGATAAAATTGCCGCAGCTATTCGAGAAAAGCTGCATTTGAGTGCGGAACAATTGCCGCTGGTGAAGATTTTGCAAGGAGGAACTTGGGCGGCGGGGCGGAAAATTGCGGGCGAATTGAGGGCTGGTGGAGTTCCGCCAATTCAGATTGAAAGTGACGGGACGGTGTTTTAGAGGGAAGAGGGAAGTTCGGCAACGGATTCTGTAACGGATGTAACGGATGTAACGGATGTAACGGATGTCAGGAAGAAGGAAAAGGGAAGTTCGGCAACGGATTCTGTACCGGATGTAACGGATGTAACGGATGTCAGGAAGAAGGAAAAGGGAAGTTCGGCAACGGATTCTATAACGGATGTAACGGATGTAACGGATGTCAGGAAGAGGGAAGTTCGGCAACGGATTTTGTAACGGATGTAACGGATGTAACTCATATGTTGCACCATTCTCAATTAGCTTTTTATGAACAGGCTTTCCGGCCTGTTCCACACAATATAAATTTTCTTGTGGAACAGGCCGGAAAGCCTGTTGCTGACAATGGTGCAAGATATCAGATGTAACGGATGTCAGGAAGAAGGAAAAGGGAAGAAGCAAGAGGGAAGAAGCAAGAAGGAAGAGGGAAAATTATTCCCTCTTCCAACTTAAAACTTAAAATTCCAAATTCCAACCTGAAAACAATACCTCACACTACACTCCCACAAGCTGCTTAGCGGCAAGTGCGATATTGGACGTGATAAACTAAACCGCGATGAGCCAAATCGAAGGAGTCAACGGTGGCCATGCCGGCACCACGGGCTGTCATTGCAGCATTTACTCTCATATTTACACTGTCGCCGCAGCGAGACCAAACATTAGCTACAGTCGCTAAGCTATCTCGAACATTGTAGTTAGTTTCGCCGCTGAGATTCCGATTAAAAACTGGGCCGCGGGCTCCAGCGAAAAAGTATTCTGCCCGCAGGTTGCCTGTGGTTCTAGGAGCCACGTAGCCGCGGTAATCAGCATCGTAGATAGAAATTTGGTAGCCTTGGGGTACTTTGATGGGAATGCTCAGATTGCAGCTTTTTCGGCTTTCTGTTGAGACATTTCCTTGGGCTGCAAACTTATCAAATAGGATGGTGAGTTCTTGACCGTCGGGGCTGACGCTGACGCTGGCGGAGCGATCGGGGCAACCGCTACCGCCGTAGCTTGCACCTAAAATTTGAACTGCAGGATTAGCCAATGCGGGGCCGATAGAAGCAGTCATTAATGCGGTAGCTAGCAATAGTTTTACAAACTTCATGGATGTTCTCCTTAATAAGTTCAGTTGTGTGTTAGGAGCACCCTAAAAAAATGGAACTGAATTTAGGTAATGTTTTTCAAACTTGGATATTGCCGCCTTCATGTTGCAAGATGAAAAGCCAGTCAAGCCAAGCTTATGACCTCATGGGCAGTTCCTATTCAGGTTTTTTCGATTAGTGAATTAATCGAAAAAATAGGTTGTATGTTGATACTTCTTAAGATTCATATCGGTTGGTAAAAGTTCCGGAAGGTTTCGGTGCAAAACTCCGGATCTGTGTTATTGGGCTTGGATGGAGCGCGAGACAGCGAAACCAGTGGGGAGGCTTTTGGGCCCGGATCTGCCTTATTAGGAAGAGTGCGGGAAGGAGAGGAAACGAGATAATGACATATTTGTGTATTTTCCAACCTCGCATAGTTAGTGTCGCACTGGACGGATGAAAGGCAATTGTCGGAGGGAATTTTATTAGCGCTGTATTTCTATTTTCAATAGGGGTTTGATATAAGTAGTCCCGGACGCAGGGGCGGCTGAAACCGGTTTTTTTTTCGTCAAGAATGCCTCGATGGCTGATAAGGAATGAGAATTAAATAACTTCCACTCTTGAAAGTGGGATGGGCGTCCCGCCCGTCCAAAAAGGACGGGC
>NZ_JAUBPT010000085.1:0-16062 GCF_036700905.1 Microcoleus sp. S13_C3
ATCGCTTTAAATTCAGTTCCAATTCTAGTTGTTAACATTTCTTTACTTACCTTTGTTTTTTTATACCGACCTACTTAGTGCTGAAGATTCAATTAACCATATTACCATCACAATTGGAGATTTTTCAATGAAACTCAGTAAATCTTTGGCAATGTTGTTGACATTAATTTGTCTCACAGTCATAGTTGTGACTACTTTCAGATTAAGCCCTAGTTTCGCTCGTTCTACGCCGATGATGTCAGCACAAGAATCAGCAGAAAAAGTAACTACAGATATGATTGCACAAGTTCCCGGAGGAAATTCTCTCTACACTAGGCTAGGAGGCTACAACGCGATCGCAACTGTTATTGATGATTCAGCAAATTTCATATTCAATGACCCACTAATTGGTAAATACTTTATTGGCTTGAGCACAAACTCAAAACAGAGGCTGCGTCAGTTGTTAGTCGATCAATTCTGCCAAGCGGCAGGTGGGCCTTGTGTTTATACAGGGCGGACTATGAACCTTTCCCATCGTGGAATGGATGGAGGTCTCACGAACAGTGAATTTAACGCTTTTGCTAATGATATATCCCAAGCTCTCGATAAAAATAGGGTCAATCCACCAGAAAAAGCCGAAGTCCTGGCATTTGTTAACAGTCTCAGAAGCAAGATTGTCGAAAAGTAATATGAAGCACTCCAATCTCCTCCTGCTTTCGGTGGCATTTCTGCTGCTGTCAGGAATGGTAACAGCCGACGCAGCCCGTGCAAAACCGTCAGAGCCAACTACCGAGATGAAAGTTCCAGTATCCCCAATGCCAAGGCAGTCTTCTGAGCGCTTTTCCATGCCTGCTATTTTTGCTCCACCCCAGGCTCAATCCAACGATCGACCTTTTTGTTTTTATCAGCGCTCCGATAGCACGATAGTTGATTTGAGCAGACTGTGTGGGGCTAAGAGCACCGAAACGGGTACAAATACTAGATGGGAAAACGCTCCTGTTGAGGAGAAGAAGACCCCAATTTATTGGTAAAAAAATGAGAATTTGTTTCAGTAGACGAATTCCATAGGAGCGCCCCTCCTTACTTCCCCCGAAGTGCGTGAAGCGTAGCTATCCCGTAGGGAATCGCCCCTCTCCCCTCAAATTTCCCCCTTCACCTGCATCTGATGCACCTTGTCAGCCAACTCTTGCAAGCGCTTTTCGTCCAACTCGTCGATCGCCAGCATCCCGACATAGATAATTTCCTTCAGCGTTAGTCGGGTTGCTAGCGCCTTTTTCTGCACAAGTTCCTTGATGATGGGGCTCACCCCGATGGCGGTACTGGCTCTAGTCATCCAATTTTAGATTTTAGATTTTAGATTGATCCCACAGATGAATCCGAGGCCCCGAACCAAATTGCTTGATTGTCACAAAGGTAACGGGAGATTAATAACTTGGATTAAATCTTAGCACTTTTAAGCTGAGCTTTTATCTGCGATGCAAACTGCTTAAGCGAGTCTTGACAAGACGAAACAGCCCGGTTGATACTAGAAACGTGGAAAGGCCGATCGACCTATTCCTCAATAATCTCCACCAAGTCCTCAATCATCACATCAAATGCCCGCGCTAACTTGTACAGGGCGGTAAAGTCAACCATTGATATTTCTGAACGACGAGCATAGCTGGTTATGGTGCTATAGATCACGCCCGATCGCTCAGCCACCTCCTTGAATGTCCAGCCTCTCTCGGCCGCTAGCTCTCGCACTTTAACTCTGACTAAACCCATGCTTGACAAATAATGCAGTTGCGTTTTAAGATAATTCCATCTGAAAAAGCGATCGCCCCCGGTCTAGACAACTTAAGGCCGATCGACCTATTCCTCCAAAACCTCAACCAAATCCTCAATCATCACATCAAAAGTCCGAGCTAACTTCCGCAGCAAAGTAAAGTCAACCGTTGTCAGCCCTGGACAACGAGCATAATGCTTGACAGTGTTGTACATTACCCCAGAACGTTCTGAAACTTCCTTGAATGTCCAACCTTCCTCAGCAGCTAGTTCTCTGACTTTAATTCTTACTAAACCCATGCTTGAGAGTGGATGCAATTCTTAGGTTGGCTCACCATGATATCAGAAAATCAGTCAATATCGTGGTCGATCGACCTATTCCTCCAAAATCTCCACCAAATCCTCAATCATTACGTCAAACGTGCGAGCCAACCTGTGCAAGTAGGCAAAATTAACGGTTGTCATGCCTTGACATTGGGCGTAGTTTCTGATGGTGCTATAACCAACGCCCGATCGATCGGAAACTTCCTTAAGTGTCCAGCCGTTCTGGGCAGCAAACTCCCGAATCCGCAACCTCACCAAGCCTTTGCTCATACTTACTTGACAAATGACAATCTGCTGTCGTTTAATATTAGATATCTGAAAAAGCGATCGCCTCTGGTCTGGACAACTAAGGGCGATCGCCTATTAAACCTAATGTGGACAGATACTCTCTGTCCTGCACATCTACAACAAAAAGATGTACACACCTACAATCAAGAGATGCGTCTATTATGATATCAGAAACTCGGGCAAAATCGCGAACGATCGACCTATTCCTCCAAAACCTCAACTAAGTCCTCAATCATCACATCAAAAGTCCGAGCTAACTTCCGCAGGCAAGTAAAGTCAACCATTGCCATTTCAGGACGACGAGCATAGCTTCTGACTGTGCTATAAATTACCCCGGAACGATCGGATACTTCCTTAAGCGTCCAGCCCTTCTCCGCCGCTAGTTCCCGAATTTTTAGCCTGACTAAACCCATGCTTGACAGTTGATGCAATTGCGTCGTACAATTTTATATGTAAAGAGCGATCGCCCCCCGGCCTGGAAAACTAAAGGGCGATCGTCTGTAAAACCTAATCTGGACAGATTATTTCTTTCTATCAAAAAGTGCATTTGCCATATCCAGAAGTCTACTAACCATATCCAGAGGTGTACTAGCCATGATATCAGAAACTTCGGCAAAATCGCGGACGATCGCAGAATCGAGAATAATTCACAAATCGCCAATCCTGCATCCGCTGGCGAGATTCGTTACCGAAGAAACAGTCGCACTCCTGTTCAATATCGCAGCAGATGAGATTTACCGAATAGAATGCTGTCGCTACATGGTGTACGTGCACGCCAAAGGCATCAGCCGCTTTGTCAGCTACGCCGATTTTCCCCCGATTTTAGCAGTAAAGCCGATCGCACCTCAAGATTTTGGCAGATGGTACAAACGCTGGAAAAGCAAGCAAGCACCAGCATTTTGGACGAAATTCTACACCCACAAGTTCAAAAAAGCTGTTTCAGTTGATAGCTTGCTGGAGTGGGGCCAATTGGTAGCTACTGTTAAATCGGTCATTTCTGGGGCTGCGCTGCAACAGCTACGAGATGTCTATGCCCAAGAAAAAGATTTGATGGAGAAATTTTAAAGTGCGATCGACTTAATCCTACTTGAACTTTCAATTAAATTTTAAAACACTTCATCCTCGATACCCAGCCACCATTCCCCCAGATTCATTAAGTCTTTGTGAATGTCGGTAAGTTCTGTCATATACTCTTCAGCAGAAATCTCCGATCGCCTTTCTTGCAATTTTTTCAGCCGCAGTTGCACCAACAGCCAAGGTTTGGAAATCCCATCGGTTGCTTCGATATATTTGGCTAGCTGTTTGCTGTCCATAGTTATTGGTTATTTTTTATATCGGAATGATTAAACCGCAGAGAACGCAGAGAACGCAGAGGAAGAGAAGAGAGAGATGAATAATTCTGAGACCAACTAATCTAATATTATAGGACTTTTGAAACGGCTTAAAAAGCTCTGATTTTTCCCAGTCGGTTTCAACCGACTTGAGCTTTGAGCCAGGGGTTTCAACCCCTGGCGGACTAACGGACTGGCGGGCTTGGAAGCTAAGATGCCTCCCGCAAACATCCTTTACCTATAATCCGAAGTCTGAATATTATTCAACTTCGCAGCATATTTCATGCCGTATTCCGGGCGACAGAAGCGATCGATCTGAGACTCAAAGAAAGCCCGATTTGCCTTCAAATGCTTTGGATTCGGGTCGTCTAAAGGATACAAAAGAGCAGTCCGCAAAGCTTGAATCACCGCCGAAGTTACGCAATACATCGATCTCTGAAATGTCACCCCAATTTGATTGAGGATATCATCTTCGCCGCGACAGCGCTGTTTGTAGAAATCCTTCAAATAAGGCGGCAGGAAATGCAGCATATCTTGTGCTAGCAAAGTCGGCGGAATCCCCGCCGTACCTACGGGGAATTTGTCTGCATAAAGCACTCCGTAGTGGAAGTCTTTTTGGTCGTCAGGAACTTCTCTAGCTTGAGCGTTGTAAGATTTGGTGCCTCGGAATGGCGAAGTGCGATAAAATACAGCTTCCACGTAAGGTAACGCTGCTTCGTAAAGCCAAGTGAAACCTTTAGATTTGGGGATAATTTCGTACTTCTCGCCGTCGATGTAAACGTGGTGGTAAATCGGGCGTCCGGCGATGGCAAATATGCCATTTACTAAGAAATCCATCGCCTGCGGGACTGTGGTAACTTTCCCTTCGTCGTAAAGATCCGAAACTTCAAAAAACACCGGTGCCATTACTTCCCAGAATAAACCGAGATTGCTGTAATAAGACATTTGGCGGCACTGTTCTAAAAACATTTCTGGAAATGCTTTGTGCAGTGCCAGCATGAACGGGTCTTTTTTGAAGTAAGCTTTAATTGCCCGATCGGCATTAGCCTTATATTCGTCACTGTCCAAATAAGGATCGAATTGATTGGTTGGCACGTACAAGCCCCGGTGCCACAGCATCGCCCTCATGCACTCTTCCGCAAATTCCATGTTAATGCGATCGTGCCACAAATGGTGAAACAGCCGCGGCATTTTACCAGTTTCACCCTTCTCCATGAACTCCAAAAGTTCCGGGTGAACACTTCCTGTCCCGCGCCAAATCCGCAAATCTGCACCGTCGCCTGCATAGTGATTTTGCAAGTCTAAATACTCTTGGGGTAAAAAGTATTTAAAGAAAGGAAGCGGCTGTAAAAATACTCGTTCGGCGATGTAAAGCAAATCCCGCCAGTAAAAGTCCATCGGCACCGCGTAAGCTTTCCAAATAGCGATGATTTGCATCAGATTTTCCGGCGTATCTGGAATCATCGCGCCGCCAGCTTCCAGCCTGTGAATTATTTCGGCAAATTCGTGTTTGGAAGGAGGTAGTTTAGTTGCTGGTTTATTAGGAGTTTGTACCATTGTTTCTTCCTTTGGTTGAGTGAATCTAAATATTTTGAATTATTGCAAAAAGCTGCGATTCTTTAACTTCCAGGCTCTAGCCTGGGAACCGAGATCCAGGCCCGCGAGCCGGAAAATTGGAGGCAGAGCCTCCGGATATGCGTTACCAGGCAGAGCCTGGAAACGAGTAGATTCTTAGTCTGCAGAGGCCGACTTCGTTTGTGTAGATGCGATTTCAATCGCTGACTTTTCCCCAGGATAGCTAATAGCAACTTGGGTATTTCTGTCAGCCGGCAGAGTAGCTACGATCGCATTTGTAGTAGATTCGCTCCACTTGAGCAGCCAAGCAGGTTGAATTCCCAACACAAATATGATGCCCGCCAAAACCAGCGCCGGCATATTTTCAGCAAACGTAACTGGAGGGTAGTAAGCCGTGGCATTGTCCAACTTCCCAAAACAGGTGCGGTTGAGCAGAATCACAAAGTAAACTGCTGTTAAACCCGAAGCTAAAATGCAGACTAAAGTTGGAATTGGAAAGATCGAGAAACTGCCTTGAAACACTAAAAATTCGGCAATAAAACCTACCAAACCGGGAATTCCGGCGCTTGCCATGCCGCCCAAAACTAACAGGGAACTGGCAGTGGGTAAACCCCGCATCGGGTTCATCAAACCGTTGAGCACGTCCAAATCCCGCGTGCCGACTTTGGTTTCGATGATGCCTACCAAATAAAATAGCAAAGCTAAAATCAAGCCGTGGCTTACCATTTGCCCGACTGCACCGATTAGTGCCAGCTTCGTACCCGCAGCGCAGGCAACCAGGATGTAGCCCATATGCCCGATCGAACTATAGGCTACCATGCGTTTGATGTCTTTTTGGGCGATCGCGCTCAAAGCCCCGTACATCACGCTCACAGTCCCGATAATCGCTAAACCGGGAGCTATAATCGACCAAGTTTCGGGAAACATCTGCAAGCCAAACCGCACTAAACCGTAAGTTCCCAACTTCGCCAGAATCCCTCCCAGCAAAATTGCTGTTGCTGGCGAAGCTTCCACGTAAGCATCCGGTAGCCAAGTGTGCAGCGGCACCAAGGGAATTTTAATTCCCAACCCAATTAGCAAAATTGTTAGCAGGATTAACTGCAGATTTCTCGGCAATTCTTGAGTGGTAATCGCACTGTAATCGAAATTTAAAGAACCGCTCAGCCAAGCCACACCCAAAAATGCTGCCAGCACTAAAAGTCCCGAAACTGCCGTGTAGATCAAAAACTTCATGGCAGCGTATTCCCGCTGCTTTCCGCCCCAAATCGCAATCAACAGGTAAAAAGGAATTAATTCTACTTCATAAAACAGTACAAACAGCAGCAAATTTTGAGACATCAAAGCTCCGGCAACACCAGCATTGATTAGCAAAATCAAAGCGTAGTAAAGCTGGGGGCGCTCCATCTTTTCGCCAGTGCCATAAATGACTAATAGCGTCAGCAATGCACTTAAAACCAGCAGCGGCAAAGACAAGCCGTCAATGCCCAAATTGTAGCTCAAACCTAATTGCGGAATCCAAGGCAAATATTCTTGAAATTGCAGTCCCGCATGGGCGGGATCGAATTGAGTCAGCAGCCAGATATTCAACAGGAAAACAACAGCAGCAAAAGCTGAGGCAATGGAACGCAACCGCATCCCGTTGATGTTTCCGGGCAGAAACCCGACTACCGCAGCGCCCAACGCGGGCAACCAGAGCAAGGCACTAAGCATAATGTGTGAAGAGTGAAGAGTAATATCAATTCCGCTTGCACCGGAATGATTGTTGACGGTTGACGGTTGACGGTTGACAGTTAACTCAAATTTACTATTCCGATGCTAACTTATAGCCTTTCTCAGTAACATGAGGTACACGCTTGATAAGCGGCCTCCGTGGCCTCCGTGGCCTCCGTGGCTTCCGTGGGCATAGGGCATACCTCACCAAGATTGAGAACTGCTGTATTTGATATTAATTATCAATTTGGCACGCTTTTATGGTTGATAATTTGAGAATTTAGAAGTCACTTTTTTCCCAAATTATAACTTTAAAATTGCATCAAGACTCAACCAGAATATTGACTGCACCCGTGTCTAAATCGTAATATCCACCCACAACTTTCAGTTTATTCTCCTCAATTAACTTAGAGATAACAGGAGATGCTTTCAACCTCTTAGCTTGCAGCACAACATTGGCTTTGCAGGCATTTTCTAGATAATCGCCTGCTTGGCCTTTCGAGCTTTCTACAGCCGGCTTAATGGCGTCGAGCAAACTGCCAATTTGACCCGGAACTTGAGCTCCTTTGATGGTTGCCTCTACCGCACCGCAACGTTTATGCCCGATTACCACAAGCACTTTTGCTCCCAGTACCAGCGTGCCAAATTCCAGGCTGCCAATTTCTTCTGGGGTAGCAACATTTCCGG
This sequence comes from Microcoleus sp. S13_C3, assembly GCF_036700905.1. Classification (NCBI taxonomy): domain Bacteria; kingdom Bacillati; phylum Cyanobacteriota; class Cyanophyceae; order Oscillatoriales; family Microcoleaceae; genus Microcoleus; species Microcoleus sp. S13_C3. The sequence continues at coordinate 7,659 of NZ_JAUBPT010000085.1, forward strand.
CCACGCGACACACAAATAAATCTCCCAATCCCTGATCGAAAATAATCTCCGAAGGAAAGCGGGAATCTGCACAGCCGAGAACAGCAGCAAAGGGTTTTTGAGATTTGGCAACTTCGGCGAGGCGGGGTAAGTCTTGGTTGGGACTTTGGCGTTTTCTATTAACAAACCGCTTGTTCCCGTCCATTAACTGTTTCAAAGCAGCATCGGGAGTCACGTCATTTTGAGCAATTGCCGGTTCGGGTGCAGCCAAATCAGCGCCTGCTCCTGCTGCGAGTATCCCTGTACCAATGGCACCTGCGACAAATTTGAGGGAATTGCGTCGGGAAAGATTGAATTGTCTGTTGTTTGAGGTCATTTATGCTGCCTTATTTGAACGAGTTGGAAATCTTTTTTCAAGACTTCATGTTTTTAAGATTTTAGATTAAAATTGTTACCTAAAATCTTAAAATTCATATCTCTTTACCCGCCTACAATCAGCGACAGGCGAGCTAGCAGTGGCCAGCTTATGAGCAGTCCCAAAAGCGCAACTCCGAACAGAATTGTCAGGGCGTAAAACTGAGTTTGACCGTTAACGTTGTATTTGAGGCTTTGCCCGCTGAAAACCGTTGCAAAACCGATTAAATTTACGAAGCCGTCAACAATATTGCGATCGATCCAAGAGATAACTTGAGCAACTAGACCGACTGCAAATATCACTGTTACTCGGTAAAGTTTGGCAGTGTAAAAGTCGTAAGCAAAAAAGTCTTGCAAAGCTTGAGAACCAATTCGCACGGGTTTTTCCCATTTTTCGTTCAGGTAAACAAATGCTCCGGCACCGATGCCGATCGCCGTTGACAAAACTAGCAGTCCAGTTGCGGTATAATTCAAACTTGCCCCCGGCAATAAATGCCACGCAGCCAGCAAGTGCGGAACGTGCAAAGTAAAGCCCATTAAAACAGTCATCGGCAAGATAAAAGGCCAGTGAACTTCCGGCGAACGTTCGGTCATTTGCTTTGGTTTGCCACCGAAAACTAAACCGAAGACGCGCATCAACCCAAAAGCAGTGACGCCGTTTACAAACAGCACTATTCCTAACAGCAAAGGATGAGTTTGCCAAAGCCCGGATGTGAAGTCTTCTAAAGCCCAGAAGCAGCCGAAGGGCGGCAGTCCCACCAATCCAGCGCTACCGACAATAAACGATATGGCCGATATCGGCCGCTTTGCCCACAAACCGCCGAGAGAGCGGACATCCTGAGTGATGCTGTTCCAAACTACCGAACCGATGCTCATCACCAGCAAACCCATTGCCAAGCTGTAGGCAAATATTAATGTCAGGGCTGTCTGGGCTTGTCCGGTGCCGACGGCGATAAATACTAAGCCCATGTAAGAGCTGACTATATAGGAAAGCGTGCGCTTGATGTCAATTTGGGCGATCGCAATTAATGAAGCACCAACCGCCGTCGCAGCGCCTACAATAATAGTTGTCTTCAGTCCGATCGGCGACAAAGCAATCACCGGCTGCAACTTAATCAATATCCAAGCACCAGTTTCGACAACTACGGTGTTCCGCAAAATCGTCGCCGGCAGCGGGCCTTCCATCGCCTCATCCAGCCAGAGGTGCAAGGGAAACTGAGCGCACTTACCCATCGGCCCGGCAATCAAAGCCAAGCTCAACAGCGTCGCTACAGTGGGGTCAAGCTTTGCAGTCTGAGCCCAAACAGCCAACTCGTCAAAATTCCAAGTTCCAGCCAGTGGCAGAATTGCGACTACTCCCATCAGCAGGAATAAATCTCCCACCCGCTTTGTTAAGAAAGCGTCGCGGGCTCCTGTCACCACCAAAGACTGATTGAACCACAGCCCGACTAGCAGGTAAGTACCCAAAGTCAGAACTTCCAAAATCATGTAGCTGAAGAACAGGGAATTGCACAGTACCAAGCCGCACATCCCTGCTTCAAACAGCCCCATCAGGGAAAACAATCTCGCCCAGCCCCAGTCCATTTCCATGTAACCGAAAGCATAAATCTGCGCCAGCAAGTTCAGTCCGGTAATCAAAACTGTCGCGCCGACGGTGACAGTAGAGATTTCTACGGGAATGGTTAAGTCTAAACCTGCTACATTCAGCCAGGGAATTAACTGGTGTTGTGCCGGTTGGTTCCAGATAGCTGTCAGGGCTATGACGCCGTGTAAGAAAGCGAACAAGGTTAAGATGGCGTTCACGTAACCGGATGGTCTTGGCCCCGTGCGACGGGTAATTGCCGGAAACCACAGCATCGACAGAACTCCGCCGATGAGTGGATAGCAAGGTATAAACCAAACGGTCTGGAGTAAGATTTGAGCCATTGGCATTACTTGTAAAGGTTACAAAAATTTAAAATTCTGAGAATAATTCCGATCGGGCAAACGACAGCACTGAAAACCCAGAAGGCAGAATTAGAGGCTATTTTGGCGTCAGTATTCGAGTTACTCGTTGTTTTGATACTAGGCGGGAAGAATAGACTTATTAATTTTATATTAAGTATTGCATTAAATTTTCATATTTCTGATTCAGCATACTTATCAATACCGATAAGCTCTACTTATAGGTATATATAGGGGCGGATTGTGTACAAACGAATATTTGTCGATCGCAAGTGCGATCGAACAATAATTTATTGCTCTAAAATATTAAAACCGATTAAAACCACTCAATGTCCCAAGCTGATTCGGGAAGTTTGGCTTGGCGCTGTCCCATCGACCTTGCCCTAACATTCAAAAGACCGATCGGCGTATTAAACAAATCTACCATATCGGCTTGGGCCATCGCACTTTTGGCGGCAGCAACCGGAAATTCCTTTAACAGCCACCTAGCCAGCCGATAAAAATATTCCCCTGTTGTGAATTCTCGCATCAAATCGACACCGTGGAGTTCGTGTAAATATTTATTAGATTCGCCGTACCGATACCATTGACTTTGCAACTGTTTTATTGTAGAACGGTGGCGGTGTCGGACGATCGCATTTTCGGCAAAATACATTTTATAGGATGTTTCCCGCAAAATCCGCCAGCATAAGTCCGCATCGCCGCCACTGCTGAGGTAAGGGCGAAATAATCCTATTTGTTGTAAAACTAGCCTCCGTACAGCTAAATTGGCGGTTTGGCCGTAAGCACAAAAAGGGTGAGCGAGAGTATGTTTTTGAGATAAAGTATTTTGGCGATCGGCGTGTTGTTCTAAAATAGTTTTACCGGGCAATGCGAGTATTTCCCCAGCGCTAATTCCTACTTCTAAGTCAACAAATGGCTTAACTAAATTTTCCAGCCAGTCAGATTCCGGGCGACAGTCTGCATCGGTAAATGCAATGATTTCGCCTGTGGATGCGCGAATTCCTTTATTGCGGGCGGCGTAGGAACTTTGAATCTGATTTTCGGTGAGGTGGCGAATGGTTATTTGATCCAACTTAGCTGCTGTTTCGAGGATTGCTGAAGTGCGATCGCGACTGTTGTTGTCTACTAAGAGATATTCTACACTGTGTGGCGGATAAGTTTGCGATCGCAGGCACTCGATCAACTCCGGCAAATCCATCTCGCCGTTATAAACAGGCACAACCACCGAAACTTGTGGTAAAAATCCGTCACTGTTCATTAGTCCTCTATGCAGCTTTTTGAGTGAATTAGGAGTAAAGTCATTATTACGAACAAGTTTTATGGCAGCTTAACTTATCGAATAATTTCTACTTCTGTGCCTTTCTCCACAAACTGATACAACTCCTCAACATCCTTATTTTCAAGTGAGTGGAACAGGTCGGAAAGCCAGTTTTTTAAGCCAGTTTTTGAGCCTGAAACGGGCAAAATGCCTGTTCCACAACTGCATTCAGTTATTGTGGAACAGGCATCTTGCCTGTTTCTTTGAAATAGGAGAAAATATCTCTTGCATCCCCTGCACAATCCGTTACCAAATCCGCTGTTAACTGTTGCTAGTAAACATCAAAATCATTAACACTAACACCCCGTTTGTTAAATAAAATATCCCAACAACCTGAGTTTCCAACCAGCCGCACAACTCTAAATGATGGTGCAGTGGAGCCATTCTTAACAGACGCTTCCCGATGCCATCCGGCCCTTTTGTAGCTTTGTAATAACCTACTTGAGCAATTACTGACAGCGTTTCGATAAAGAAAATCCCGCTGATAATTAATAATATCCAAAGGCTATTTGTTAATAAAGCTACCGCACCCAACGCACCGCCCAAAGCTAAAGCACCTGTATCGCCCATAAACACCTTGGCTGGATTGCGGTTGTGTGCTAAGAAACCGAAACAACTGCCGCTGATGCAAGCGCAAAATATCATTAATTCTGGCGAAGTTGAGGCTACAGATGCGCCTAATCCCAAAAGTGCGATCGCCCCCAAACCTCCCATCAACCCGTCAACACCATCGGTAATATTAGTAGCATTGCTTTCGGCAACTAGCACAAAACCCGCCAGCGGCCAGAACAGCAAACCTAATGGCAATACCCAACCGAAAGGCAAAGCAACATTCGTAGAAATTGCTGGTTGATGAAACATCAGCCACAGACAAAATAGAGCAGCAAAACTTATTTGCAAAGCCAATTTCATCCGAGGTGAAATACCTTTGTTCGACTTGCGTCGCAGAATTTGCCAGTCATCAATCCAGCCAATGAAACCGTAAGCTAAAGTTAAAGCTGATACGGCAACAACATCTGAGTTAAACTTAGACCAAAGTAAAGCGACTGCTACCCCAGCAGGTATAAAAAAGATGCCTCCCATTGTCGGCGTTCCCGCTTTTTTCAAATGGGCTTGGGGGCCGTCTTCGCGAATTATTTGTCCTGCTTTTAGTTGCTGGAGTAGGGGTACAACTGCATAGCCCAACCCCGACGCAACTAAAGCACAAACAACTAGCGGCATAAATAGCGATGCAGGTAAATTCAAAAATCTACCCGCTGCTACATCTAAACCGATCGCTACAGTGCAGAGTCCCACACCCAGCAGCCGGAATAAATTGCTGCCTGTAAGTTTGAAAGGCAGACTAAAAGGGATTTTCTCATCCAAAAAGTTATCCATAACACTCCTCACCACACACTATTTGAGAATAAGCAATTGACAATGGGGAATAGGGTGCGATACAGGAGATTGAGAAATCTCTGAGTTTTTCTTCCCTGTTTCCGGTTGATTTCTTCACCCTTTTACCCGTTATTCTTCGCCTACACTCACATCCTCTTCTACTTCCTCTTCTAAATCATCGTAAGGACTGTCGTCAACTGCCATAAGTTCAGAAATTTCTTCTTCGTGCAGATAGTCGGGTTCTTGGACATCCCTTGCTAACAGGCGATTGTTAGATTCCAACCAGTCTAAAAGAGAAGATTGCTGTTTTAATGGAATTACATCCGCAGGTAAATGGCGAGGAATTTGACGCAGAGATGGGTTGTACATGATTATCGGTTTTTAAAGACAAAGACGCGATCGAGTAGAGGTAACGTTTTGCCGACGAACTGCTCCTTTGATCAAGCACTTGCAAATCGGGCATTTAGCAAGGCTAAAGCATTATACCACAGGCACTGTTTGGTTCCGGATCGGGATAAGATGGGAGACCGAAAAGGCGATCGCCCCCAAGCATGGGCATGAGGATAACACTAAAATCCGCTCTTGCCAATCCTTCTTTAGCCGTAAGCATTGTAATCCCAGACGATCGTCTTTAAGATATCGCGGGACAAGCGGCGATCGTATTCTGCAAGCTTCGCTAACGGCAAGGGTTTGATTCACAACAGTCTCCTGGTTTTTCATCAAAGCCTGAGCTCGAATGCCCTCTGGCTTCTTCAGTCAACTCTCAAGCAATAAATCTCAGAATGGATATAACGGCAGCGGTTTTATACAACAAAGAGGGCTACCACACCGGAGGCAAAAAACTTCTGGGGCGTCATTCAGCCGGAGAAGGGTTTCTCAAAAGCTTAGTCCAACACGGAACCGCTGACTCTCTCTACTGTTACGCCGATAGCGAAATAACCTTTAAGGAGTTTTGTTCGCACATCCAACCTTGGCTGCAAAAACCTCGGAAAGTGCGCTGGATTCCGATGGAACGACCGGATTTTCTATCTCAACCGGGCACAATTTACCGACCCGATCCGCTTCTGTCGCAGATGGTGTGGGCGCGCAGATTTGTCGATCAGCGGGCCTATAGCGTTTGCGGCGTTACTCACACGATCGGTACAAAATACATCATGGGGGCGATCGGCGATTTGATAACCGCACCCATGCAGCCTTGGGACGCCCTGATCTGCACCTCTGCAGCGGTGAAAACAGCAGTAGAAGGAGTTATGAGGGAGTGGTCTGAATATTTAGCCCAGCGCAACGGCGGTAAACCGGAAATTTTAGTCAAATTGCCGGTTATTCCCCTAGGAGTGGATTGCAGCGCGTTTCCGCAGGGTGTGGAAGCAGTTAATAGTCGCCGGCAACTGCGACAAGAACTGGGCATTTCTCCCGAAGATATTGTTGTGTTATTTGTCGGTCGATTGATTTTTTCTGCAAAAGCTCATCCGGTACCGATGTACATCGCCCTAGAGGGCGCGGCACAACAGACAAAAGCCAAAATCCACTTAATTCAAGCAGGTTGGATCGAAGATCCGAGAGAAGAACCCGACTTTAAAAATAGCGCGCAAATATTTTGTCCCTCCGTGAATGCTATTTTTTTAGATGGGAGAAAGCCGGAAGTTAGAATAAATATTTGGTCGGCCGCCGACATTTTCATTTCGCTTTCGGACAACGTTCAAGAATCCTTCGGACTGACGCCAATTGAAGCAATGGCAAACGGACTGCCGGCCATAGTCTCCGATTGGAACGGATACAAAGAATCTGTACGCCACGAAATAGACGGCTTCCGCATTCCCACACTCATCCCGCCCCCGGAATCTTGTTTAGATTTAGCCTTAAATTATCTCGACGACAGCTTAAATTGGCCGACTTACATGGGTCACACTTCTCTCGCGACAGCAGTTGACATTGATGCTTGCACTCTGGCGTTGTGTCAATTAATTGAAAACCCCGAATTGAGAAAGCGGATGGGGGAAAATGCCCGACAAAGGGCGAGGGAAATTTATGATTGGAAAGTAGTAATTGCTGCTTACGAACAATTGTGGCGGGAATTAGCAGAAATTCGCCTGGAGGCACCGGAGTCAGCACCTTTAAAACCTGGGAAGCCGCCTTATCCCCTAGGCGACGATCCGTTTCGGGTATTGGGCCATTATGCGACTAGAAGTTTAAGCAATGAGATGATGCTGAGTCTGGGTGCGATCGCCACACCAGAACTTTTAAAGCAGGTACGGACAATTAGGTTTACCAGTTTTGGTGAGGATAGGAGAACATCTGTTAGCATTCAGATGGAGATATTGGAGACAATTAAGCAGGAAGGTGCGATCGGCGTGGGGGAACTTATCCGACGCTACGTTAAAAACGAGCAAGAATTAGCCGACCTGTATCGGACTCTGCTATATCTGGTAAAATTTGGTATCTTAGTTATTAGTTGTTAATACTCTGCGGGCTCGGCGATTACAATCGCTACTACACAAAATTTCCTCCCTCTCGCTTGAGACAGAAGAAAAGATCGGTCTAACTTTTGCCTCACCTTCGATAATTAATCCGTGTATTCGTGTCAAAATCCGTGTCGTGCCTTCCTTCTTAAAAAATCATGCTTAGAAAATCTGCACTATTAGAGATAATTGCTGGTAAGAATCGAGGTTTGCTGGCTACGGCTAGCGACAAACAAGCGATTTTAAGCGCGATCGCCCAATTGGAAGATTACAACCCCACGCCTCGCCCTGTCGAAGCTGCAGAGCTTTTAAATGGTGATTGGCGGTTATTGTACACCACCAGCCGCGAACTGCTGAATCTCGACAGTTTTCCCTTGGTGAAATTAGGTCAAATTTATCAATCTATCCGCGTCAAAGAATCTAAAATTTACAACATTGGCGAACTTTACGGCTTGCCTTATTTGGAAGGAATTGTCAGTGTAGCGGCGAGATTTGAGCCAACTTCCGAACGGCGAGTGCAGGTGAAGTTTGAGCGGTCTATAGTAGGTTTAAGCAGGTTGATTGGCTATGAATATCCGGGGAAGTTTATCGATGAGATTGAGTCGGGGAAAAAGTTCGCTGCTGTAGATTTCGGGCTGGATACTCGCGAACAGCAGGGATGGCTGGATATCACTTATTTGGATAAAGATTTGCGGATTGGACGGGGGAATAAAGACAGTGTTTTTGTCTTGACAAAAGAGTGATTTGTTATTATTTGATATCGGGGCGGGTTTTACGAAAAATCTCAGCCTAAGACCCACAATCTTTTAAACCCGCCCCGACCTAATTGCCAAGTTATTATTTGATATCGGGGCGGGTTTTACGAAAAATCTCAGCCTAAGACCCACAATCTTTTAAACCCGCCCCGACC
>NZ_JAUBPT010000085.1:16162-16486 GCF_036700905.1 Microcoleus sp. S13_C3
TAATTACCAAGTTATTATTTGATGTAGGGGCGGGTTTTACGAAAAATCTCAGCCTAAGACCCACAATCTTTTAAACCCGCCCCGACCTAATTGCAAAGCCCACAGTTTCATAAACCTGATCCTACAGGTAGATGGGGATTTGCCGTGTTCGTGGGGGCGGGTTTAAAAGATGATCGATTTTAGACAATTATTGTCTGTAAAACCCGCCCCTACAAGACTTTACATTCTCTAATAAATCAATTTGCCCTGTTCGTGGGGGCGGGTTTAAAAGATGATCGATTTTAGACAATTATTGTCTGTAAAACCCGCCCCTACAAGACTTTA
>NZ_JAUBPT010000085.1:16586-36085 GCF_036700905.1 Microcoleus sp. S13_C3
CATTCTCTAATAAATCCAGAGGATTCTTACTCTGTCAGTTTTGTCTGTTCTTTCTTTTCCATCGGCATTGACTTTTTGACAGCTAGCACTAACTCCGCTTCGGTACATCGATACAAGTCCCGCATTCGGAATACTTGCCAAACTTCCATTTTTGGCAATGTTCGACCCTTTTCCCAGTTGCGAATTGAAGATTCCGCACATTCTAGTATATGTGCTACGTCTATAATTTTCAGCCCCGCACGTTCTCTTAAGGCTCTCAGATCCATAGCTGACCGAACCTTTTGATCGACAAAGCGTTAAGTTTTACCGTCAATAGTTGGCGGATATGACCGATTTGGTGTTTAATCATAGTAGTAGAGGCGTTAGTCGATTTCCGGCAAGAGACTTACTAACGCCCTTTCCTGTAGTCCATAGAGGATACTAAACCATCATGCCACAAAACGGTTATCAACAGGGATGCGCTGCGAATCCTAGTGCGATCGCGTACCAAAAACGCCTTTACCCTTGGGCGATCGCCAAACTCATGCCCAGTATGCAGCGGGCGATTGTGGGGCGATTTCGCAGTCGATCGGATGCTGACGGACACTTGCTATGTCTGCGTCAACTGATGCCTCAAGCAACGCTTGTCGTAGTCTTTGACTTGCAACCAGACTTAGAAGTACCAATTGCGGCGCCCACAGCAATTCGATAAGCACAAGGATTGCGATCGCCATTTGTAGGGGCGGTGCCCCCGTGCCCGCCCCCTTCGTCTGACTGCAAGTCGATCTTTCTTGTATTTTCCTTCTTCCTTTTTAAGAATGACTCAGACTCGGTAATTCATCCGTGTATCCGTGTAGTGCCTTCCTTCTTCCTTCGGCTATAAATAGCGACTTAAGTTAGGATAAAAATATCCTCAATTTGCTTTTAAATCATGACTTCTACAACTACAAAATTCATCGTGTCTCCAGTGGGTCAAATTCCCCAATGGCAAGCCGCGACGTGGGAAGATTATGTAGCAGCCTGCGAAGATCCATCTTTGGAGGAAGCCAGAATATTTTTTTATGAAGGATATCTTTGGATAGACATGGGTAATGAAGGGCCTCAGCACGCCAGATTTAACAACCTCTTGACACTGGTATTTTACGCCTGGTTTGTCAGCAAAGGAGGACAAGCTTTCGATGATTTGGGTGGATGTGTAATTGAGAAGCCAAAGGTGGGAGGAGGTGCGCCCGATCGCATTTTATATGTCGGCGGAGAATTCATCCAGTGGCAAAAAGGGGAACCGCGCCGACTTAATCTAAATAAATCGCGAATTCCCGATTTAGTCATAGAAACTTCCGATACTACTTTGGCCAGCGATTTAGATGAAAAAAAGCGGCTTTATGCTGCTTTGGGAATTCCTGAGTATTGGGTAGTAGATATTAAGGGCGAGAGAGTTTTGGCATTTCGCTTGCAGGAAAACGGGAAATATCAGGAATGCGAAATTTCCGGTGCGCTTGAGGGATTGCCAATTGCTTTGCTGTCGGATACTTTGAAACTTTTGGGTGAGGGAAATGGGACGGCGGCGATGTGGTTTGCTCAACAAGTTGGGAATTTGTAGAGAGGTTGGCGAAAAGTACGTTAGCGAAGCCCTCGAAGAGGATCGCACGCGATTCACAATAATTTTTTCAAGCTCGACTCTAGGGCTGCCACAATCTGTGAGAATGTTGATATTTGTGCTAAGCTAATCTACAAAAGATGTCACGGTCGTGCAGTAACCTTTCTGTGATTTAAAGGAGCAGGTCAATGAATATTGTCTTAAAGCCGGAATACGAAGAGTTTATTCGATCGCAAATTCAAAGCGGAAAATATGGCAGCGCTGAAGAACTAATTGGAGAAGCGATCGCACTTTTAAGAGAACGAAAACAACGCATCGAAGAACTCCGCCAGAAAATAGCAGTGGGAACTGCACAAATTGCTAAGGGACAAGTGACAGATGGAGAAATTGTGTTTGCCAAAATTCAAGAAAAGATCGATCGAAGAGAACAGTCAGGGGCATGAACAGTTATACATTTTCAGATGAAGCCGTCCGAGACTTGAATGAGATTTGTGAGTACATTGCTGGCAATAGTTCCAGGGCAGCCAGCGGGAGCATCTCACCTTTGCAGCCCTCCGCTAGAAATTGGAGTTTTGAGGCAGGAGGCAGGAGGCAGGAGGCAGGAGGCAGGAGGAAGAAGGAAAGAGGAAGAAGGAAGAAGCCAGAAGAAGGAAGGAGCCAGAAGAAGTATTTTTACAAATATGAGATGCTCCCCAGCCAGCGAGCTTTTTGATGCAATTCGTCAAAAATGTAAACTTGTCGCCGAATTTCCCAATATGGGCAAACGCTATGAGAGGTTAAGCTGTTGTGCATTTAAATTGTATATTTCGAGTCCCGATCAAAAATCGCCAAATCCTCTCCCCCGATCCCCATCGGACCTTCTCCCTCTCTAATACCATAGGCAATCTAGATGCAACACAGCTTATCCCCCAACTTGCGCGGATTTATTGTTAGGGATTATTTAATTTTTTATTACCCGAGATCGGACGGGATTGATATTGCTCGCGTGCTGCGGGGCGATCGAGACTTGGAATTATTGTTTTCAGAGTTAGGGGAAGATTAATTAGCGTTGGATATATCTGAACGGGCGATCGCACTTGGGGAAGCAAAGGGCGATCGCACTCTCCTCCAAAAATGCGATCACTCGCCCTAATTTATCTGCGTTTATCTCCGTCCATCTGCCGACATCTGCGGTTAAAAAAAGATCTATACCCCTTACAATCCTAAAAAATATAAAATCTAAAATCATAAAAAAATGCTCCGACTCTCCCAAACCCAACTCAAAATCCTCGAAGAATGCCCCCGCAAATTCCAACACAGCTACCTCGAACTACTAGCCACCACCGCCTCCCCAGAACACAAAGAAAAACTCACATGGGGAAGCCACTTTCACCTATTAATGCAGCAGCGAGAACTCGGACTTCCCATTGAATTCATCATCCAACAAGACCCCGAACTGGGACGCTGTGTGGCAGCATTTATCAACACCGCACCCGAACTTTTCGCTAATTCAGAAAATAGCGATCGAATTTTCCGCCAAGCCGAACACCCCCGCACCCTAATTTTCCAAGACTACCTATTCACCGTTATCTATGACTTGCTAATAGCAGAACCAAACGCCGCGCAAATTCTCGACTGGAAAACCTATCCCCGCCCTCAAAAATCAAAATGGATAGCCGAAAGTTGGCAAACTCGCCTCTATTTATATGTCTTAGTAGAAACCAGCGACTATTCCCCCGAACAAGTTTCCCTGACATACTGGTTCGTACAATTGCAAGGAGAAGAACCGCCACAAAAACTCACATTTTCATACAACCAAACAGAACACGATCGCACAAAACAAGATTTAACCCACCTATTGCAGCAGCTAACCGACTGGCGACAGCGCTATACCGAAGGCGGCGAATTCTTACCCCAAGTAGAAATTAGTTCCAATCTTTGCGATTCCTGTCAATTTGCCACTCGCTGCAACCGCACAACAGACAAGACAGCTTCCTCACCCAATCTTTCCGCAGAAACTCCCACAGATTGGCTGCCAAATCTTGCTATCATTGAGGAAATGTCTATTTAATTCAAATCTTTTACTATGCCAACTATTAGTCCCCGGTGGGGGCGGGTTTATAGATATTGTGGATGTGAATGAAAGATTGTTGGTGAACCCGCCCCTACAGGAATTAATGAAATAACTTATGACAGAACTACTTCAAAATTTGCCAACTCACCCCCTATCCCAGCCCCCAGCTTGGCTGATCCAAGCTGTCAGAAACCATGCACCAGAACTCCCCGGACACTATGCCGCTGCACTTCTCTGGTATAGAGGAATTCACAACCCCGAACAAATACCCGGTTTTTTAAATCCCCAACTTTATCAACCAGCAAGTCCCTTTGAATTCGGACTAGAAATGAACTGGGCGATAGAAAGAATCCAGCAAGCACGAAACAGCGCAGAAAAAGTCGCAATTTGGGGAGACTTCGACGCCGACGGCATTACCTCAACCTCCGTACTTTGGGACGGACTGGGAGAATTCTTTACTCAAAATGACCAACTAATTTATTATATTCCCAACCGCTTAACCGAATCTCACGGACTCAATATTGCAGGAATAGATGCCTTAGCAAAATCGGGAATTAGCTTAATTATTACCTGCGATACCGGCAGTACAAACATCGCTGAAATCGAATATGCCACCAGCTTAAACATCGATACAATTATCACCGACCATCATACATTACCAGACGATCGCCCGCCAGCTACAGCCATTATCAATCCCCGCTACTTTCCCCCAAACCACCAACTATTTAACCTTTCAGGAGTTGGAGTAGCTTACAAATTAGTTGAAGCATTATATCACACATTCCCAGATATTCCGCAGCGCCCGATCGCAGATTTATTAGAATTAGTAGCGATCGGCTTAATTGCCGATTTAGTCCAACTCACAGGAGACTGCCGCTACCTAGCACAACTCGGAATCGAACAACTGCAAAAACAACTCACAAATCCCACCCGCCCAGGAGTTGCAAAATTGCTCGAACTGTGCAAAAGATCGGGCGATCGCCCAACCGACATTTCCTTCGGGCTCGGCCCCCGAATCAACGCCGTCAGCCGCATTCAAGGTGACGCCAGCTTCTGCGTAGAACTCCTCACCAGCCGCGACAAAAAACGCTGTGAAGAACTAGCAAATTTAACCGAAATTGCCAACTCCCGACGCAAATCTTTACAAAAAGATGTTGCCAAAGATGCCGCCGCCAAATTAGCCAAACTCGACCTCTCAACTACTAGCGTCATCGTCCTCAGCGACCCGCAATGGCCGGTAGGAGTATTAGGATTAGTAGCGGGACAAATCGCCCAAGAATACGGTCGCCCCGTGATTTTATTCAGCACAGAAGGAAGCGAAGAAATTAACGAAAATTCCCCGGAAACGCAATTTACCTCTTTCTTAGATTCAGAATCACAAACACTTTCTCCATCCAAAATTGCCAGGGGTTCGGCGCGTTCGGCAAATCAAATCGATCTTTACCAATTAGTCAAAGACCAAGCGCATTTATTGGACAGATTTGGCGGTCATCCTTTCGCCGCCGGATTGAGTCTCCCAGTTGAAAATATCCCCCTATTTACAGATGCGGTAAATCAGCAACTGCGACAACAATACAGCACAGATAGTTTAACAGCCGCCCCCGTTCAAGCAGACCTAAAAATTACTGTCTCCGAATTAGGCAAGGACTTATTTCAAGAACTAAAATTGCTCGAACCTTGCGGTATGGGCAACCCCGCACCCAAATTGCTGATTGAAAACTGCTGGTTTGACAATCTGTGGAATCAAAAAATTAAGGATTTGAAAGGGCAAAAAGTAGAATATATCAAAACAGAATTTATAATTAGGGATGAATCTAGCGATACGGGATTTCCCGGCATTTGGTGGGGACACAATCAAAACGAAGTTCCCCAAGGCCGCTGCGATGTTACGGTAGAACTAGATTTTAATACTTACAAATCGCGGTATGAAGTGCGTCTCGTAGCAGTGCGGGAACGCACGGAAGACAATCAAATCTATTCCCCGACTAAAATAGATTGGATCGTAGACTGGCGCAAGAGAAATAATGATGAAGAGTTGTTAGCAGCCAGCACAAACTTAGAATCTCCAATGCCGATCGACAATCTAGTTTACAATTCCGAAATGGTCGATCGCGAAAACTCGATCGTCCTCAAAGAATGCCCCGCAAGCTGGGACGAACTGCGGATCTGGTTTCGGCAAGCACAGCACACTCAGAAAAAACTCGCGATCGCCTACACATTACCCCCACTCGTACCCCCACAGCAAATCTGCCAACAGCTAATCGGCATCGCCAAATATCTCAGCCGCACCAAAAAACCCGTCACCAGACAGCAACTGCGCCAAAAACTCGGCATCAGCGACACCTCCCTGCAACTAGGGTTCAAAACCCTAACATATCTCGGTTTTAAAATCAATTATCGCGATCGAGCTTTCCACATCACCAGACAACCCGAAACCGCACAGCAGCAAGACGCGCCCGATCAAATCCCCCAACCGTTATTAGATAGCCAATCCACCCAATTCTCAGTGCCAAATTCCCCCATCGCCACCCGTTTTGCAGCGCAATTCCTAGCAGCAGTCTCCGAAGAACAATTCCGGCGGAAATATTTCTGTGAAGTACCCCTCTCCACCATTGTGTCGATCGCCCGAGAAACCGTTTTCCAAGAAGATTCTACAGCAAATCCCTTCTAACTGAGATATTGGACTATTGTCAATAAGCCTTTTCTGAACAGGCAAGATGCCTGTTCCACAAGAAAATTTATCTTTTGTGGAACAGGCATCTTGCCTGTTCTTGAGAAGGGTGCAACATCTCAGTTCTAACTGATATCTGCCACTATGGTTAAGCATAGGCAGGATGCCAGTTCCACTCCTGAGATAACTTTTCTTATGGGGTACGCACGCTGTTACCACCGGTGGGGCTGGCTTTTGGGGCCCTGAAGCGAGAGAAATTTTTGTGGATAGGGCTTAAGAGGCCTATTCCTGACACGGATGCAAGATCTCAGTTCTAAGAAATATCTTACTTCTGAATTCATCCCGATAAAATAAGGCATAGGGCAATGGGAGTTATCCGTTGCGACTCAGGCCCAAAACTCATAACTCCTAACTCACAGGCCAAAACCCAAAACTCCCCACCGCTTTCACTCGATCGCCCATATCCAATTTAAAACCCCTATGCTTCTGTGTCCCCGCTGCCAATTTGAAAATCCCAATCCAAACAAGTTTTGTCAACAATGCGGAAATTCCCTAATTTACAAACCTTGCCACGAATGCGGTGCCCAAGTCGCTTTTAGCGCCGCATTATGTCAGAATTGCGGCGTCGCAACAGGTCAAGTGTGGCGGGCCATTATCTGCGGTCGCTCGAATTTTCCAGCAGTCGAGGCAGACGAGTCAACCATACCCCCAGCCGAATTTCCCCAAAAAGCAGAGATCGTTCCAGAAATCCCAGCGCCCCAAAACTCTTCTGAACCAATCACAGACGCCATTAAAACAAAAATCACCACCCCAGCCGAACTCCCAACAGCAGTCGAACCAACTTCTCCACTGACCGAAGTCGCCGAGTTCAGCAGCCCAGAAATTGACACTGTGGTAGCCGTGGGGGCGATCGCACCAGCATCCTTTCAAACAACAGAAAAAAGCTCTACTACAGCACCAGAGCGCGAAATAACCCCATCTGAGCAGCATTTTACAACCGCACCACAGCCTAAACAAATCCAGGAAGCAACCGAGAACCCCGACAGCCCAAACATAGCTGACACCTCCCCCCAATCTCCAGAATTCCCCATCCCCAATTCAGAATATTTAATCCCTTCCCAGCAAGCAGGAGCTTATTTAGACACTCAGCAGCGCTACCAACTCCTAGAAACCGTGCCGCCGAGAAAACGCTCAGACACAGTAGAAGTAACAGTATTGGACTGTCAGCCACTGGAAATGTCACCCCTCAAAGCCATGCTAGCAGCCAACTCTGCCAGCGTCGCCCGACGAACATCCCCCTATACCGCAGCAATCAAAGGCGGAGAAAATTCAACCAATTCCGCCTTAGCAGAGCTTTGCCAAGGCATAGCTGAACCTTATCTGGCACTGCGGTGGCAATTCTCTCAAAACCTGCCAGTCATTCACGATAGCTGGTCAGACAACGAACAGGCAGTGCTGCTGCTAGAAGACTGCTCCCAATGGCCGCTGCTGGTAGAACGCTGGAGTCAACCCGAAACTTCCACCCAGCAAATTTTATACTGGCTGCACGAAATGACAGAACTCTGGGCTGCCCTAGAACCCTGGCGCTGTCGGCAAAGCTTGTTGGAACTGACAAATTTGCGAGTCAACCCCGACTCTTCCTTTTCCTTGGCTTCTTTGCGGCTGCAATACCTCTATCCCGAACCCGCCGGCTCAAACCTGCAACTGGTAGATTTGGGGCAATTGTGGCAGGTGATATTTAGCCAGTCCGATCGTCGCACTCAGTTTGGCGCATTGCTCGAACTGCTGCAACAAATGTACAGAGGCGAGATTAGCACAATCGAAGAGTTGCGATCGCGCCTAGAAACAGTTCCCCTCGAACTCCAAACCGCACCTTCACCAAGCTCAACCCCGACGCGCAGGCATTACCGCAGCCCCGACGAGTCCCCCCCCGAGGTTGGCGAGGTCTTAACCCAGCCAATGCCACTCCAGATTTACAGCTTAGAAGACGCAGGCCTCACCGATGTGGGCCGCACCCGCGACCACAACGAAGACTTCTTCAGCATCTGGACTCAGCTCAACAAACTCGAAAGCTCCTTCGGTCGCATCTTTCAAACCAAAGGGCTTTACATTCTCTGCGACGGCATGGGCGGACACGACAGCGGAGAAGTAGCCAGTCAACTAGCGGCTGAAACCCTCAGAGAATTCTTTCAAACCCGTTGGGAAAATCAACTACCTCCGGCAGACACCATCCGCGAGGGAGTGCTGCTAGCCAACAAAGCCATCTTTGAAATCAATCAAAAGGACGGACGCTCCGGCAGCGCCCGCATGGGTACAACTCTAGTCGCAGTCTTAGTTCAAGACACCCAATTCGCCGTTGCCCACGTCGGCGACAGCCGCCTCTACCGACTGAGAAAAGGACAAACCCTAGAAAAAATCACCTCAGACCACGAAGTAGGCCAGCGCGAAATTAAGCGCGGGGTTGACCCGGAAACTGCTTATGCCCGTCCCGACGCCTATCAACTAACTCAAGCCATCGGCCCGCGAGACAGTAATTTTCTCAAGCCAGAGGTGCAGTTTTTAGACTTGTGCGAAGATACCTTATTAATTTTGGCTTCGGACGGCCTGACAGATAATGATTTGTTGGAAACTCACTGGCAGAACACTCTCGAACCCCTGTTCAATCCCCAAGCTGATCTCGACCAGGGAGTTGCTCAATTGATTGAACTGGGCAACAAACGCAACGGTCACGACAATATCACGGCAATTATCATTCGGGCGCAGGTAGGCGCATTTCGATTTTAGAATTTGGATGCTGCCAACTTTTTCAAAGGTGGTGCTTTCCCCCGTGACCGCCTGGGTTAAACCTGCAATTGTTGCAGAGAAAAAAAACAGCTTCTGCCGTTTCCGGGCAAGGCTTTACTGCTGCCTCTGTTATTAGGTATCCGGTGTTAAAACAGCTTCAGTTTGATTGCTCAAAAACTGATTGCAAACCCATACGATTTCAGAAAAGCTGTGGAGGACTAACCATTTATCAGTAGCTTTAATTTTGAGACTCGGTTCATGGAATCTACCGGGAAAATTGGCTTAATAGTAAGTGGATTCATCATAGTTGAAAGAGCTTTAACCTACAAAAATAGTTAGTCTAATGAAAAAAAATCAACTATAACAATCCTAAATGATTCAGATAAATTTGTAGGTAGTGCTAAGAGTGCCTACCCCCTATCTATCGGGCAACCACGGGGGGATTGCCCCTACAATAATTATGCAAATGATTTAGGATTGCTATAAAATGAAGTGAGTATGCAGGCTGGCTAATGCGAAATCTGTTTTATACTCGATCGCTATCGTGGCAAGGTGGGCATACGTCGAAAGTGTCCGCCCTACATATATATGTGGGGCTGACATCACAATCTGCTGCCACATCAAATTTACGTAAAAGTTTAGCGATTGTTTACCTAGTTTTTGTTGTGGCAATTTTTAAATCGATCGACTGTGTTTTAAGGAGCGATCGACCACTCAGAATTTTTACCCATAATTGTTACCCAAAAACTATTGATAACTTAATTGTTTATGAAATCTTTAATCACAATCAGGATATTATAAAGTTTTAGTGAAACTCACCTGTGAAGCTCATAAGTAATTTTTAATTGCTAATTTTTCAAAGCCCTACGCCCCAAATCTATAAATCCCGTCAACTCTCACTGCCACATCAGGGAGTTCAACCACATCAAGCGAAAATGCTGCTGACTCTTTTAGATCCAGAAAAACAGACCCCCCTGCAACAGTGGAGTTTCGAGAGCGAATCCATTATTCGCATCGGCCGCTCTCCCGAAAATCACGTTGTGATCCCCAATGCTCTAGTGTCACGGCAGCATCTGGAACTGCAAAGAGTTAATAGCGGGAAATCCAGTCAGTGGTACTTAGTCAATTCCGGGACAAATGGCACTTTGGTGAACGGTATTCTCATGTCTCAGGGTTGGATATCCGACGGTGCCATGATCCAGTTGGCGCGGGGCGGCCCAATTCTGCATTTCCAAGTGATTACTATTGAACTCGGCGGCCAAATTAAGGCGAACCCCACCGTCAATCTCGCGGCACCGAGGTGTACCCACGCGGGAAACCCGCCGGGGAATTTATTCTGCATCCACTGCGGCGAACCGATTAAAGTCGATCGCACGGTGCGCCACTACCAAGTGCTGCGAACTTTGGGCCAAGGCGGTATGGGGACAACGACTTTAGCCTGGGATCGAGAGAAAGCAAAAGCTCAAAAACCCGGAAGTTCCCCCGCAGCTTCTCTGGTAGTCCTCAAGGAAATGAATGCTGACATGGCTCAAATAGTCAAAGCTCAAGAACTGTTTGAACGTGAAGCTAAAACTCTCAAGGCCCTCCACCATCCGGGAATTCCTCAGTTTTTTGACTTTTTTGTGGAAGGGGGCAAAAAATACTTGGTGATGGAAATGCTCCACGGCGAGGATTTAGAAAAACGCATCTACAACCGCGGGCCTGTTGCTCCCCAACAAGCAATAGAGTGGATGAGCCAAACCTGTGAGGTTTTGGACTACATTCACTCTCAAAAACCCCCGATCGTCCACCGGGATATTAAACCTGCTAATTTGCTGGTGCGGCACCGGGACAATCGCATTACAGTGCTGGATTTTGGAGCCGTTAAAGAAATCGGCACTCCTCCGGGCACTCGCATCGGCGTTGAAGGCTACACCGCACCAGAACAAGACCGGGGACAGCCTCTGCCTCAGTCGGATTTATATGCTATTGGGCCTACGTTGATTTTTTTGCTGACGGCCCAAAGCCCTCAAAACTTTTACGGGAAAATACCTGGAGGTTACGGGTTTAAGCTCGATAATATTCCGACGATCGCCCCCAAGCTGCGAGAGACCATTTTGCGAACCACGGCAGCTAAGCCTGGGGATCGCTTTCAAACAGCTCAACAATTAGCTCGAGCTTTAGCCGGTTCGCTGTAACAAAAGTCAGAAGTCATTAGTCATTGGTCATTAGTCATTAGTCATTAGTCATTAGTCATTAGGAACAGAGCCCAGGTCCGAGGGAAGAGGGAAGAAGCTAGCAACGGAAAATTTATCAAAGAAAATTTACCCCCTCGCCTCGGAATTTCTCTCCGACACCCCAGTCCTCCGTCTCCTCTGTTATTCCTCGTCCCAAGCTTCTACAGCTATCAATTCGCTCACGGGGTCTTGCATAGAAAAATCAAACTCTAGCAATTGCTGTTTCCAGTACGGCCATTCGTCGCCGTAAAGCAGAGCAATTTTCCAAATACTGTCTGTGGGCTTGATAATGTCAGACGTGACGAGAGAATGCACCTGACGCTGGAACTTAACCATCGGCTGTATAACCTTCTGGCTCATAATACCTCTTGAATTGTTTAAATTTTGTGAATTACCACTTCCGATCTCACACTTTTTACCGCAGTTTCGCCAAGAACAGTCTCGCCAAGATACGTGTAGATTTTTGTCGGGAAGCTACATATTTAACTTGTATCTTAACAGAGTTCGTTTTGACAAGGCCCTATAAGCAGGACTGAAGAGTCAAGACCGACTTCAAAGAATTAATCATCTTTAAAATGTCCCGCTATATGCTGTCGCTCGACAGTGGGATGTTGGCCGCCTCGATTGTTTCCACATCGTTGTTTCCACATTGTTGTTTCCACATAGTGGCAGATGCAAGGGCTGCGTTCGGCTTGTTCTCGAAAAGGCTGAGTTTGGGTAAGAGAAACTGCAACTACTGCGCTTTGGCTGGTATAGCGTAATTTCCGCTTTCCTGCGGGTAAACCACACCTGTTTCACCTTCGACGCTGGGTTCGCTGTGAGAGTGGGGTCGGAGCTATATAAACAGATTATAACTCTACTCACCGCAAAAGCGATCAAAAATTGTTGGATACTGTTGATCGCCACCCCTAAATGTCGATCGAACATTCAAAGGCGACAGCAGGGCGGGCGTACAAGCAAGTTCCCAACCCATCCTCCGTCCTGATTGAGTCAATCTAAAATCTCAAATCTAAAATCTAAAATTGTATGACTTGGACAAGGCGACACATTCTCACTCTGGCTGATTTTACCTCGGACGAATACGATACAGTGCTACAAACAGCAGCCAGTTTTCGCGAGGTGCTCGGCCGCCGCACGAAGAAAGTGCCGGCCCTGCAGGGTCAAGTGGTCGCGAATTTGTTTTTTGAACCTTCTACCCGGACTCGCAATAGTTTTGAGTTGGCGGCGAAACGGCTGTCGGCGGATACGCTAAATTTTACCCCTGGAAGTTCTTCTCTAACGAAGGGGGAGACTATTCTGGATACGGCTAAGACTTATCTGGCGATGGGAACGGATTTGATGGTAATCCGGCACGAACAAGCTGGAGTTCCCAGCACGATTGCTTCGGAAATGGATCGCTTGGGGTCAAGAGTCAGCGTTCTCAATGCTGGAGACGGTCAGCACGAACACCCGTCGCAAGGTTTGCTAGACTTATTTACTATTTGTGCTCTGTTAGATACCGAACGTCCGCGGCTGGAACTTTTAGCGGGCAAAAAAATTGCTGTGGTGGGGGATATCTTGCATTCACGGGTGGCTAGGTCTAATATTTGGAGTCTAACGGCTTCTGGGGCAGAAGTTCATTTGGCCGGGCCCCCAACTTTGCTACCGCTGTTGTTTGCTGAGTGTGGCGATGGTAGGGAAGGCAAGTTATTTTTGCACTGGCAGCTTGAACCTGCTTTGGCCGATGCTGATTTTGTGATGACTTTGCGGCTGCAAAAGGAACGGATGAGCGACCATTTGCTGCCGAGTTTACGAGAGTACCATTCTTTGTACGGGATTACGCGCGATCGACTGAAACTCTGCAAGCCGGATGTGAAGGTGTTGCACCCGGGCCCGGTTAACCGTGGCGTGGAAATTAGTTCGGATTTGATGGACGATGCCCAGTTTAGCCTGATATCTCAGCAAGTTACCAGCGGCGTGGCGGTGCGGATGGCATTACTTTATCTAATCGGCGGCGGTAAAGTTTAGGCTGTTAGTTGTTAGTCATGAATTTCGGATATTCCATGATTTTCAGGATCGATCGCATATTTAAAATAATCGTTACCCAGTATGGCCGGGCAACGATTAAAACTCTTTCTAGAAATGTAAAGTGCTCTAGTTAAGAGTTAGGAGAGCCACGAGGCTTTCACCCAGCCGCCACCTTTGAGTTGGGCCCAGCCGTTTCTGTAATAACCGGTCAATGCCACATTGTCTCCATTGTATAACTTGCCGATGACATGAGAACAGCCATTGGGGCGGTGGCGGATATTCAGTCGGCCACCGTTGGTTGCCACTTCGGCGTAGCTGTGACGGCTGTGGCCGCCGCAGTGACGGTAGCCGCAACTTGCCTGCGCTTCACCGGAGGTACCCAGAACAGATAGAGCTACTGCCATACCTGCAACGCCTACCCATGCAGAATTAGGAATTTTCAATTCCAGTTGGAGTTCGGACTCTGGAGATTCATAAGCAACAAAAGAGTGGCTCAATGCTAGTGCTTCCATAGTTTCCTCGTGATTGTGGTTAACATTTGTTGGTGCAGATTCAGGTCAAAACCTCAATTAACAGCCCAAAGTATTAACTTATGTTTCATAAAAGCCACAAAAGGGCGTTAAGGTCTTGCTTTTGCCGAGTATTGGCTAATGTTCCTGAACCCTGCACAGGTATATCATGTCATTGATGTAGCTTTCCGGAACAAAAAAATAAATAAAGTTTACATCGACTGCTAAAAATTTTGCCGACGCGGATCAGAACTCCGGGCAGAATTAAACTTAACTGTGTCCTTAAAAAGGGAACGAAGTTATGGATTGGGGTGGGGAATGGCTTGTACTGAGTTGCGAATGACACTACTTATTTCGGTGCTTCTTTATTGAATTGCTACAGCAATATCGGCAGTTAACTAGATAAAAAAGCATCCTGCTCGTATTCAAGCACGGTCTTCATTAGGTTCGGGCTAGTTATATTGTAGCCGATCGCACTGGTGCAGAAGTTCGGGGCGAAGGCGTCGGGCCCTCACCCGTGCTACAAGATGGGTCTCAAGATTAGCCTCCCAGTGTCCCCGACAAGAATGCAAGACAAATCCATCGCGACTTGATTTGTGTCAAGATCGATCGAGTTATCCAGCACCACTTCTTTCGCAATGAACTCCTTCGCTGCACTTTCTCTCGGTACAATTCCTCAACGCCATGAATCCGACAGCTTCGCCATTACCTTAGCGCCGCTGTCTGTAGAGGAAATATACGCTTTGGCAGATGACCCCGCGAACGGAGCCGTGGTAATAATGAGCGGTACAGTCCGCAACCAAACTGACGGTCAAGCTGTAGTTTCTCTAGAATATCAAGCGTACGAACCGATGGCCGTGCGAGTATTCCAGCAAATTGCTACTGAAATCCGCCGCCAGTGGGTCGATGTCAATCGGGTCGCTATTCACCACCGCGTCGGACACTTGCAGGTGGGGGAAATCAGCGTATTGGTGGCTGTTGGCTGTCCCCACCGGGGTTCAGCGTTTGCAGCTTGCCAGTACGCCATAGATACGCTCAAACACAATGTACCGATTTGGAAAAAGGAACATTGGGCTGACGGTTCTAGCAGTTGGGTTAGTATTGGAGCGTGCGAGGTTGTCGGGCATTAGTCAATCGATTTGAGATTTGAGATTTGAGATTTGAGATTGAAGAGGGGAACTTGTTACGATCTCCTAACGTCAAAAAGTGTGGAATGTTCGATGAGCCGATTCCACCGATGAGCGACTTTATTTCCGTGTCCTGGTCTGCGGTTGTGGCGACCGTTCAAAGAGTGCAATTGCCAGCCGAAAAACTCTCTAATTATGACTTGGTGTTGCGGTGTCAGGAAGGAAATCGACCTGAGACCACGGCCTTTTCAGAACTGTTGAAGCGGTATCAGTCCCACGTAGACAGGGTTCTCTATCACTTGGCCCCTGACTGGCAAGACCGAGCAGACTTGGCTCAGGAAGTGTGGATTCGGGTCTACCGCAATATTAACCGCTTGCAAGAGCCTGTTAAATTTCGGGGCTGGCTGAGCCGCATCGCCACTAATTTGTTTTACGATGAGTTGCGGAAGCGCAAACGGGTGCGAACTCCTCTGTCGCTGGACGTACCCCGTACTCTGGAAGATGGCGAGGTTGATTGGGAAATTCCGGCCGACAGTCCGGGCCCAGATGAAGATTTGACGACGAGAGAATTTTACGACCAGTTGCGGGTGGCGATCGCAGATTTGCCGGAAGTATTCCGCACGACAATTGTTTTGAGAGAAATAGAAGGTTTAGCCTATGAGGAAATAGCCGAAATGACCGGAGTTTCTCTGGGAACTGTCAAGTCGAGAATTGCTAGAGCTCGCCAAAGATTGCAGTTGGAATTGCAAAAATATCTCGATGGTAATTAGCAAGAGTAATTTCAGAGGCGGGTTAAGAAGATTTGGTGAAGTTTGCTGTGACATCAAAACTTCTCTTTTAAAATATAAATAAGCAGTAAATCATTCTAATACCGAGTGCGTGATTCCCCAATTAGAGCAAGTCTGAAATTATGAGTGGTAACTTTGAATCCGATAAAAATCAGAATCAGCAAGGCGTGGGGGATTCACTCGGTGAAACTCAAGTTAACAACAATTATGCCCAGGGCAATGTAACTACTATGATGCGCGATCGCTTTGAATTGCTAAGTGCCTACCTCGACGGTGAAGTGACGGCGACAGAACGCCGGCAAGTTGAGGAGTGGCTGACAAATGACCCCACTACGAAACGTTTGTACTCGCGACTGCTGATGATGCAGCAGAGTTTTCAGGCAATGCCGGTGCCTGCTGCACAACAATCTGCCGAGGAGTTGGCGACGAAGGTTTTGCAGCGCGTGGAACGCAAGCCGAAACGAACTTGGATTGTGGGTGGAGGTGCGATCGCAGCTTTGTTGATTGCGGTGGTGTCTGGTGTCGGTGGCGGCCGCCAATTGTTTGCTCCTCAGTTTGCTCGATCGCCCGTTCCTGCTGAATCTGACGGTTTGATGGTGGCTTTGAACGAGCCTCTGGTGGAGATTGTTAATCCCAACGATTTGATGCTTGGGGTGAATGCACCGATCATGGATATTCCCAAAGTTGGTGTAGCAACCCCTCAAAAGTCATTGCCAAAGGCGCAGTAGGATTTCTGTTTTGAGCAATAACGAAAGTTGCTAAGCTCCCTAAAAAAGGGGGCTTTTTGCCGTTTTTCCCAGTTTTTCAAGGTGGATATATGCTTTGACGCTTTCGTGGCTTTGAATGACGAATTGTGGGGCGATCGCATCTTAATATCAAATCCACTCTTCATCGGAATAGTAAATCTGAGTTCACTGTTGACTGTTCACTGTTGACTGTTCAGTGTTCACTGTTCACTGTTCACGGCGTCAACCGTCAACCGTCAACCGTCAACATCATGTATGAGTGTAACCGGAAATGATATAATATCCTAGTAGGTAGCGAGTGGAATTAGAGCGGGCGATTCCCTACGGGATAGCTTCGCACGCGCGTACTTGTCACCGATTTTTTGGATATGTGCGATCGGTAACAGCAATGTCTCCTCAATTTCCTGCCGCACAGTAGGAGATACATTACAACCGCTATTGAGGCAATCTACCAGCAATTTCACTCGTCCTCATCAGAAATAGAGAAGGTAAATCCCGTTCTCCCCTCACGATCCGAACAATTTCAATTAAGTTGTCCAGCGCCCGATAAAGAATTATGTAACCCCTGATAGGAATTCCCCGCACAGAAGAAGCTAGTTCCTCGTAACTGCGCCCTATATTGGGGAACTTAACTAAATTACGACACTTTTTATCAAAGTCTTCAACAAATTGTTCACCTGCATCTATATTCCTAGTTGCAAAGTAATCGGTAATTTCATTGAGATCGCGACTGGCTTCAGGGGAAATAATGTAGCGGCTCATTGTTGATTTTCCCGCATTTTGCGAAATTTTTCCCGCAATCTAGCTATAACTATCTCCCCATCAATTCCTTCGCCGCGTTCAAGCTGAGCTAGTCCTGCCGCTACTTTTGGACGAGTTTCATCGACCCATTCTTGATAAAGATCGCTCTGTTGCCGATCGCTTCTGTCTGCGAGTAGTTCCAACGCCGCAGCAATTACCTCATCCACCGAAGAATATTTGCCACTTTTGACTTGCGCTTCAATGAATTTATTATGGTCAGGTTTTAGAGTAATGTTCATGCGCTTTACTTCTAAGGAATGAGAATTAAATAAAATCCACTTTTCCTGTTTGTTGTGGGATGGGCGTCCCGCCCGTCCTTTCTGGGCGGGCGGGACGCCCATCCCACAAGAAAAAAGGGAAATTATTTAATTGACGATCCTAATAACTTTTAGCCATTATATCATTTCCACTGGCTCTCTCCATGTAAAGGCGAAGGGGAGGGCGATGGCGAGCAATTAAACTCGATCGCACTTGTCACCGATTTTTTGCTGATTTGCGATCGGCAACAGCAATGTCTGCTCAATTTCCTGCCGCACAGCCGGAGATACATTAGAAGCGCTATTGAGGCAATATACCAGCAATTTATTAGCATCGTAATACTTCCTTAGCAATGACTTCTGCTGTTGGCTAAATTCCCAATCGTGACCTATATTGCGATAGGAAATTATGATTTGTCTTAATTCCCTAGTCCAAACTTGTCCGTTAGCTTGCCACCATTGCCTAAATATTTCCTTGTCACCATCTGAGTGAGGTAGCTGTTTCTTAAGTTCTTGCAGTGCTTGCATCAATTCAGGTTCAACAACAGGGAAAAGAAGAATGTCGTGGGCAAGACTAAGGGCTGGGTCAATAGCACCGTCGATTACAGGCAAAATGGCAAGGTCAAGAACAAGGTCAAGGGTAAGTTCAATAGCAGAGTCAAAGGTATGTTTAACGGCAAGGTAAAGGGCTGGGTCAAGTAAACGTTCAGGGTTACGATTAAGAGCAAGCTCAAGGGATGGGAGAAGGGAAAAGTAAAAGAATCTCACTGCCGCAGGTTTGTAGGGGAAATCAACAGAAATGGATTTTTGGTTTACCCACAGTAGGAATTGCTGTAACTCCTCGTCCTCAGCGACCAGTCCATCAACTTGTTGTTTCATTAACAGTAAAAAATCATCAGCTTTTGGCAACATCTCAACTGCTAACAAAAAAACTTCTCGCCAACGCTTCTCGGTTACGTGGCTGAGCAGTTTTTCCAAAGCTTGTGGAGTGGAGTTGTTAACTATTTTTGTAGCAGTAAAATACTCTTGGAATGTTAGATGAGAAAACGAATAAATCCCTCTTGCCCTTTCCACTAATAATCCATGTTGTGCCTCGATCGCCTTCAGCACAACCTCACTATGGCTCTCCAACTGAACCGGGTCAGTTGTGGCATCGGGTAAGTTAGCCAGATAGTCGGCAATCAATTGCTGAACTGTGTTTTTTTCAAAAAAGTAATCGCCCCGCTCAAAAGTAATAGCTGCCACAAAAGCAAGTAAATCTTTCTTGCGGCACAAATTCAAATCGTGATAAACTTCATCCCGTTGAATGCCTCTAGTTTCATCCCATTTTCTGAGCATAATTTCCAGTCCTTCCTCATACAACTTGGCTCGGTTGGATGGGAAATCTGCTTTGGCTTGGAATACTAAACAAGTCAGATTCAACAAGATAGGCGTTACTGCCAGTTCTCGGATTTGCTGATTTTTATTCATTTTTAGCTGCTCTACAAATTGAGACGCTAAAGCTTTCCCTGCCTCCATATTCTGGGAAAATGCCACAAACCAATTGCGAGCAAAGGCAGCGATTTGCTTGTTATTAAAATCTGCTACCTCAACACAGGTAAACGCTTCGTCGTGAAATCTGTACTTAGAAGCGGCAATTCGACAGGTAATTATAAACTGATTGTTGTAATACTTTTGGACAAACTGACGAATCTGTCTGACGACTGCATCGCTATCTGATTCGGGCACTTCATCTAAGCCGTCCAATAAAATCAAACCTCTGCCTTGACTGAGTGCGAATTCAGTTTGCGATCGCGCCTCAACTCCGCAACTGGCAAATTCGTCGCTGATATATTCTAATAAGTCAAGATTAGGGATTTCAGCAAAGGTTTTTAGGGGGATAAAAATGGGAGCATCCCGATTTTGCAAGTATACAAAAGTATGATATGATGTATTGTTTTTTTGGAAAACCGACACTTAGCTTC
>NZ_JAUBPT010000367.1:0-1047 GCF_036700905.1 Microcoleus sp. S13_C3
CCTGACTTCCGCCGCCGCCGCCACCGTCACCGCAGCGTTTCCCGTCACCGCCACCTTCAGTGAAAGCACAACCAACTTTCTCGCCAGTGATATCACCGTCACCAACGGCACAGTCAGCGGCTTTAGTGGCACCGGCACCACCTACACTTTTACAGTCACCCCCACCGGCCAAGGAACCGTCACGGTTAACGTCCCTAGCAGTGTCGCCACCGATGCGGCTGGAAATAACAACACCGCCGCCACCCCCTTAACCCGTACCTTTGACAGTATTGCTCCCACAGTAGCCCTGACTTCCGCCGCCGCCGCCACCGTCACCGCAGCGTTTCCCGTCACCGCCACCTTCAGTGAAAGCACAACCAACTTTGTCGCCAGTGATATCACCGTCACCAACGGCACCGTCAGCGGCTTTAGTGGCACCGGCACCACCTACACTTTTACAGTCACCCCCACCGGCCAAGGAACCGTCACGGTTGATGTCCCTAGCAGTGTCGCCACCGATGCGGCTGGAAATAACAACACCGCCGCCACCCCCTTAACCCGTACCTTTGACAGTATTGCTCCCACAGTAGCCCTGACTTCCGCCGCCGCCGCCACCGTCACCGCAGCGTTTCCCGTCACCGCCACCTTCAGTGAAAGCACAACCAACTTTGTCGCCAGTGATATCACCGTCACCAACGGCACCGTCAGCGGCTTTAGTGGCACCGGCACCACCTACACTTTTACAGTCACCCCCACAGGGAGCGGCACAGTTACAGTTAACATCCCCGCCAATATAGCTACGGATGCTGCCGGCAACAACAATACAGCGGCCACTGCTTTGACGCGCACGGCTGACACCACAGCCCCCACCGCTGCCAGTTTCAGCCCCGCCGATAACGCCACCAGTGTTGCAGTTACTGCTAATTTAGTCGTTACCTTGAGTGAAGCCGTACAAAAAGGCACTGGCAATATTGTCATCAAGAAAGTCTCTGACAACTCAGTTGTAGAAACCATTGATGTCACCTCAGCCAATGTCACTGTTACTGGTAGTACCGTCACAGTTAATCC
>NZ_JAUBPT010000086.1:0-35676 GCF_036700905.1 Microcoleus sp. S13_C3
CAGAATTTAAGCAATTGTCAATTTTTGACTGGCTTGAATAGATGGAATCCCGCGGTACGGCCGGGGTGGATGTCAAATTCTACCTAAATCCTGTAAAATATATAATTTCAAATCTAATGATAATTTATTTTTATAAAGTAGAGGAGCCTTACGGCTGCTTTTCTAATTTTTCACTACACGACATTTCTCTGCACGGTCAATATTGGTTGACTGTGGAACATTACTATCAAGCCCAAAAATTTGTCAGCACTGATGAAAGATTAGTGGCGGCGATTCAAGCCGTAGCAACTCCTCAAGAAGCCGCTAAATTAGGTCGCGATCCCAGCCACCGGATTCGCGCGGATTGGGAAGCAGTGAAAATTCCCATTATGCGCGAAGCAGTTTTAACCAAGTTTCTCACTCATACAGACATTCAAGCGATTCTTCTCGCCACAGGGGATCGAGTCATTGTCGAGGATTCGCCAACGGATTACTACTGGGGGTGTGGCTGCGACCGAACCGGTCAAAATCATTTGGGTAAAATTTTGATGAGCGTGCGCCAAGAAATTAGTCAGGGCCAGGGGCGCTGATAGAAACTCAAATTCTTTCCTTAATTATCATTATATGAAGTTATACAACAAATGTCAAGTTATCCTAACAATAAATAATTCTCCTACTGAGATTTTAAGATTGCGAGAAATTTATAAGAGCATTAAAATAATAATTATTATTTGCTTAAGTCGCTCTGCCTGTTGAAGGCAAGGATTAAACTGGCGCGATCGCAGATTTTACTTACCCCAGCCCACCCGAGGCGATACACCGTCGTCTCTGACAAGTGCGCGACGGATTAATTGTACAGATCGGTTGACTCAAAAACTCAGGGTGAGGCATTTGAGTTTGAACGATCCCACAGCACATCAAAACTTCTTATTATCATTGTATAAGTACAAAAGGAGATTTATGCAACTCAGAGAAAATACGCAAGAATTACATTATAAACTAGACAGAGAAGTTTTGATACGGCGGATAACAGAACGCATTCGCCAATCTCTAGAATTAGAAGATATTTTAACCAGTACGGTAGCAGAAGTGCGGTCTTTTTTGAAAACCGATCGCATTATGATTTACAGGTTTAGTGCCGACGGCAGTGGAGAAGTTGTTGCTGAGTCACTTAATAACAACCATCTCCCTTCCTTGAAAGGACTGCACTTTCCAGCAGACGACATTCCCGCCAGCGCCAGGGAGATGTATGTCACTTTGCGCCAGCGGACAATAATAGATGTTAACTCAGGGACGATCGTCCTGAGTCCCCTCGATGCTGCAGACACCGGTCAACCTTTAGTAAAGGAAGAGATGCACTACAGATCGCTCGATCCTTGCCACACCGCTTACCTGATGGCAATGGGAGTGCAATCTTCCTTAGTCGTGCCGATTTTGCACCGCAGGATCGCGTCGGAAAACAGCAAAACAGATATCTGCCAGGCGGCCACGTGTCTGACTCGATATGAGCCAGGAAATAATCAAAAAATTCACATCGAACTGTGGGGACTTTTAGTGTCTCACCACTCCGCGCCCCTCAATATTTCACCAGCAGATTTAGAAGTAGTTCAGCTCGTATCAGATCAATTGTCTAGCGCTATAGCCCACGCGCTCCTCCTCCAGCAAACCCGCTCTCAAGCGGCCCGCGAAGCTACCGTGAGCCGCATAGCAGCCCTGTTGTATGGTCACGTAAACATTCAACTGCAACAGGGTTTAGAAGCCACCGTCACCGCTTTGGGCGGTAGCGGCGGCAGACTCTATCTCAACCAGCCGAAAATCAACGGTGAAAAGTTATCAGATCCCAAGATTGAAGGAGGATTGCCCATTGCCCCGGCCCACAGTGATACTACCTTTGAACTGTTCACCACAGGAGAACAACCGACACTTCCCAACTGGGAAAAAGTTAAGGCGATCGAAGCTCATCCCCTCTGGCAGGAATGGCTAACCAAAGGATTCAAAAATACCGAAGAACTTGCCAAATTTCCAACTTTTACTAATTCTCAGTTACCCGTTGGAATAATTACAGACTTATACAAAGAACCTCTATTTAGAGTTTTAGTTCCCGCTTTCCAATCTACTAAAATTAGGGGTTTGCTGGTAATTCCCCTCCACTACAAACAACAAGTAGTCGGCTGTTTGACCATTTTTCGCAATGCAATTGATACCGAAAAAATGTGGGCGGGCAGCTTTGACAGCAGCGCTGCACAAACCCTTCCCCGACAATCCTTTGAACTCTGGCGAGAAATAAAAAAAGGTCAGTCGCCCGAGTGGAAGTACGAGGAAATCGAGCAAGCTTTAGCTATAGGCAGCCAATTTTGTTCGGCAATTGGGCAGTACGTTCTTAATAAAGAAGTGCAAACTCTGAATGCCAACTTGGAGCGCCAAGTTCAAGAACGCACCGCCCAATTGCAAAAATCCTTGGACTTTGCCAAAGTATTGACGCGAGTTAGAGACCAGATTCGCAGCACCTTAGATTTAAAAATCATACTGCAAACTATTGTGCGAGAAGTCAGAGTTTTGTTGGATACCGATCGCACGGTAATCTACCAATTTGCTGCCGACAAAGAGGGCGAGGTAGTTGTCGAAGCTGTTTGCGGCCAGTGGCAGTCAATTTTAGGTATTAAATCTCCACAAGGATGTTTTCCCGAAGGCTCAGAGTGCTTTTATCGAGCCGGACGGGTGCGAGCAATTAATGATATTTATACTGATGATTTAACACCCTGTCACCGCGAATTTTTGGAAGAGTTGCAGGTGAGAGGAAGTTTAATTGTGCCCATGAAAGGCACAGATTCCCAATTGTGGGGGTTGCTGATTGCCCATGAGTGTTCCGGGCCGAGAGTTTGGCAAACGGCAGAACAGGAATTGCTGCAACATTTAGCTGCTCAAGCTGCGATCGCCATTCACCAAGCAGAACTTTATCAAGAAAGTCTCAATGCAGCAACTGCCGATCGATTAAAAGCCGAACAGCTAGCTAAAACCCTGACAGAATTGCACAATACCCAAGCCCAACTGATTCAAACCGAAAAAATGTCCAGTCTCGGACAACTCCTGGCCGGAGTCGCCCACGAAATCAATAACCCCGTTAACTTTATCTACGGCAATCTGTCCCACGCCAGCGAATACACCAAAGATTTACTCTGCTTGGTGGAACTCTACCGCCAGCACTACCCCAATCCCAACCCCGAAATTAGCGAGTGCTCCGAAGCCATCGACATCGAATTTCTTGCCGAAGATTTGCCCAAAATTTTGGGTTCCATGACAGTCGGAGTTGAGCGCATCCGCCAGTTAGTTGTATCTTTGCGTAATTTTTCCAGAAGCGATCAAGCCGAGAAAAAAGCCGTTGACATTCACGAGGGCATCGACAGTACCCTGTTGATTTTGCAGCACCGGATCAAAGCCAATTCTGAGCACAACAGCGTAGAAATTATTAAAGAATACGCCAATTTGCCCTTAGTAGAATGCTATGCCAGCTCGCTCAATCAGGTATTTATGAATCTGATCGGTAATGCCCTTGACGCCCTAGAAATGGGAAAAAAAGAGCGAGTTATGAATCTTCCCTTTAAAGCGCCAAGTGCAGCGGCGACACATTTAAGCTCCCAAATACTGCCTATCGAG
Organism: Microcoleus sp. S13_C3; assembly: GCF_036700905.1. NCBI lineage: Bacteria > Bacillati > Cyanobacteriota > Cyanophyceae > Oscillatoriales > Microcoleaceae > Microcoleus > Microcoleus sp. S13_C3. Next base: position 3,634 of record NZ_JAUBPT010000086.1, read on the forward strand.
TCAGGAGATATAATTGCCACCACCGAGTGTTTGATTCCTGATTTCCCATCCCCTTGCATTCGGATTCGCACTGAATTAATCGATGAAAAAACGGTAGGAATTGGCATTGCCGACAATGGTCACGGCATCCCCAAAGAGTTAATTTCTCACATATTTAATCCGTTTTTTACTACTAAACCCGTAGGTCGGGGCACGGGTTTAGGATTGTCTATCAGTTACCAAATTGTAGTTGAGAAACACCAAGGCGTACTTAAATGTGTTTCTGTACCCGGTCATGGTACAGAGTTCTGGATCGAGATTCCCCTGAATTAGGCAACCATCAAGGCAAGATCAGCTTCACCAGCACAGAACCGATCGAACCGAGAAGACTCATAAAGTCGCCGCGGCTGGAAGTGCGGGGTTCCGTAGGCTTTTGGCGCGCCACAATGGCTTCGCCTAACTGCTTTGACAACTCCTGACCTTGGGGATTTCCTTGAGCTGCAAAGAGTTTGTTTGCTATTGCAGCGTCTTGAGCCGCACCGGCGAACTCTCCCAAGTCAGCGCGAGACATACTGCGCGCAAAATAAACGGCTGCTAAATCCGATTTGAAATTCAGGGCTTGATTGTAATAATCAATGGCGTTTCTGTAGTTTCCGGCTTGAGCTTCGAGCACTCCCAATCGGTAGAAGTCTTCAGCGGTGCCAATATTGGTTGGCATTCCTCTAACTCCGAGCAGTTGCGCGTTAGTTAAATTGGCGTTGAGCAAATTGGCGTCGCTGAGATAGGCACTTCTCAAGTCAGCACCGCTGAGGTTGGCACCGGTGAGGTTCGCCCCTGTCAGGTTGACGCCAAACAGGCTGGTGCCGCTGAGGTTGGCACCGCTGAGGTCAGCCCCGGTGAGGTTGGCTCGGCTGAGGTTAGCCAATCTCAAGTCAGCACCTTTGAGATTGGCTCCGGTTAAGTTGGCTAAAACCAAGCCAGCACTGCTGAGGTCGCAGTTGGGGCACTGTCGGGTGGCTAGTAATTGTTGCGTGTGTTGGATGTTCTCGGCGGGTGCAGGAGCGATCGGGGCGATCGCGCTCAGCAGCGTTGCAGCAGCGAGGATTCTGAGTTTCATTTTAACCGTCCAAAATCCAAAATATTAAATCTAAAATAGCTTTTATCGAAGCAATTGAAAATCACCATAACACAAGTTCACCCAACAAATCTTTTGACTTGCCGTATGTAGGAGTTCTGTGCGCCATTAGCACCCTACATTGAAGTTATCCGCCTTACCGGATTATCAAATAAAGATTTCGCTGCTAATAAATTAGGGTAATGAAAAGCTCATTACCCTTTAGCCGGTGTTCTCGGCAACCATAAAAATTAACCAATAAATTAGTCGTGAATCGTGCCATCGGGCATCGTTGTACCCTTAAGATATACTCCGCTCAGGTTGACTTTTGTAAGGTTTGCTCCCAACAGGTTGGCTCCGCTTAAGTCTGACGCACTTAAAATCGCTTCAGTCAAGTCTGCCCTAATTAAACTCGCACCCATTAAGTCAGCTCCGCTAAGGTCTACTTTACTCAAGTTTGCCCCAATTAAATCGCATTCTGTGAGCACCGCCCTACGCAAGTTTACTCCGTAAAAATTTACTCCGTGCAAGTCGGCACGGCTGAGTGTTGCCCTAGATATGTTGGCTCCTATTAAAGTTGCTTGGATCAGGGAAGCTCCGCTCAAGTCTGCTTTACTGAGATTTGCTCCCATCAACTCAGCTCGATTCAAGTTAGCTTCAAGTAAAAGTGCTTCTGTGAGGTCGGCTCCACCTAAGTCTGCTTTGCTCAAATTAATCTTGCACAAATTGGCTTTGCCAAAGTTGACTCTGTTAAGTTTGGCTTTGCTGAGATTGGCTCCAATCAGGTCGGCTTCATACAGGTTGGCTCCAATCAATTCTGCTTCGTAGAGGTAGACCTCGTGCAGGTAGACCCCGCTAAAATTTCTTTCTCCTATTGCATATAGCTTCAGCAGTTCGTCAACGTTCATTGTGGCTTCTCTACACCTTTTAAATGAAGAATACTGTCAGCAAGCTGGTTGCACCGGATGTTCTGCAATTTTAGATTCTGAAATATTCACACCCAGGGTGAAACTTCCCTCAATCTGCAAGCTTTGAGTATAAATTAGATCGTTTGGTCAGGGTGAAGGACAAAGCTGCATTCTCTTTTCCCTTTGGTTAAAAATTTATCTTTAAAAATTTTAACAACAAGTTCGATCGCACTTCCTAACTAAATCCCAAAGATTCTACGTGGAAACTCCGATCCTACCCATAACTTTTTATGGGTAGTTGAGCTTACTGAGTAGCACTGTGACCAAGATCACAAAAAAAATGCTAGTAGGATCACATAGGAACTCCGCTTTCGATCACAGCAGGCGGGCAAAAATAGCCGATACTTATACTGTAATGCTGAGAAATTGACAATGCCACCCTCGTCGTGTTTTACTCAATTGGCGATAAAGCCAGTAGTTTCACGGATACTTGCCCGCTTGTTGTGAAAGTCGGTTGCAACTGACATCTTGCAGCAATCTCAATAAGAGGATTTTTCGTGGGATCGGGCGGGTTTATAGAACCTATTTGCAAGCTTTAAGGCTGTTGGCGAACCCGCCCCTACGGCTAATTGAGAATGGTGCAACATCTCAGTTGCAACGTCACTCGGCGCTACCGGCTCCGGGTAATGAGAGCGTTGATGTATCAATATTTCTCGCACAGCGAAAGCCAGAAATGCACTTCTGGGACTAGGGGAATGTCTGTATAAAAATGCGATCGCTGGTGTACAGACATTCGCTTGTTTGCTAGCACCTAATGACTAAAAATCGCCCATACGTTCGCAAAAATTACCAAGAGATACCAGGAAAACCATGATAGATGTTTAACAATAAAAGAATAAATGGTATTCCTTAAGAGTCACCTATTGCCGCTAATCTTAGAGTCGATCGGTTAACGGCTATCAGTATTAGCAATGACGCTTGTCCATCAAATACAAAACTGAGCCAGAAACCGGGTTTTTTACCAAAAAAAATCGTTGCAACCTTGCTCCAGGTTAAAATAATCCGGTTTCTGAGGGTCTGAGTGCCTCCAGGAAGGAAAAAGTTTAATGAGAACGATCGCTTTTGTATTGCTTCAGGGCAAACAAAAGGTCACCATTTAGGATGGGAGCAGCTTTTGCTCCATTGTCAAACAAAGGTATTGTAGAACGCTAATCGTGAGGTAATTGATATGGCTGGAGTATGTAAACTTAGCATCACAGAGACAAGTGAAGAACTAAAAAACCTGTTAACTGAACAAAAAACGGCAAGCGGCTTTCAAAAAATTCAAGCACTTTACCTGTTCAAAATTTGTCATGTTAAGACAGTTAAAGAATTGGCAATGACGATCGGGGTAAATCGAATTACAGTGCAGCGGTGGCTGAGAAAGTACCGATCTGACGGACTCGAAGGACTCCTCGAAACAAAGCACAGTGGCGGCCGCAAGCCGGCGATTCCTCCTCTGGCCCGCGCTAGTTTGGCAATGCGCCTCAGCGACCCCCAGGAAGGCTTTAAAAGCTATGGAGAGATTCAAGAGTGGTTGCAGCAGGAATACAGCATTGAAGCTTCCTATAAAGCGGTTTACGCAACAGTCAGATACCACCTAAAAGCCAAGCTGACCAAAGTCTAGACAGTTCATACCACGTCGGATTAAGCACCGATTATCTAATTGTTTGCCGTCAGCTTGTGAAGATTTTGAGGAGTTGCGTCGTCACGACAAACCTGACTAATTGTTTTTTTACAAAACTCGCTCTCCTAAACTGCGGAGCATATAAATTGTATGTTGTGGCAATGGGGTGAAGGGGAGAAGATTTGATGCTTTTCCCCTGTTTGTGAAAAATGCTTAAAAAATTGGTTAGACAGCATAACTTGCAAGTTTGGTCTAATTTGCAGGTTTTGTTATAGGGATGTAAAAATTGGCAGCGACTAAGGCAAAAACCGATCCAAAGCCGCTTTCAACTCTTCGATTTCCGTATCAATATTGCCTTCTTTCGCGGCTCTGGCGATGCACTCGGTTAAGTGTTCGTCAAGAATGATTCTCGCTACGCGATCGAGCGCGCCTCGCACCGCAGCAACTTGCACCAGAACTTCGGGACAGGGACGGTTTTCTTGCACCATTGTTTTAATGCCACGGACGTGTCCCTCAATCCGAGACAACCGATTTACCAGCCGCCGCATCGATTCTTCATCGTGATGGTGAGGGTGCACTGATTCAGCGTCGTGATGGTGGTGGGAATTTGAGGGCAAGGATTTGTCAGTAGAAGTATCAGATATAATCATGGGGGTTACGAGGGAAATTTTTAAAAGTTTGAATTCAGAATATTTTCGAGTAGGTTTTAACTGGTAGCTTGCACCGCGCTCGATCGGCTTTTTAAGGGCGGGTTAGAAGAGTCCTGCCCGCAAGAAAATTGAGTTTTTGTGGAACAGCCCGAAAGCCTGTGCTTGCAAATGGTGCAAAATGTGGATTTCAATATGTGCGGACATTTGTACTATATCACTGTTAGCAGGGACTCGCCGCCAGCATTGCTTGTCCTTGGCTTTGCTGAACCAGTCTGTTCAGAAGTGCGATCGAACGACTTTACCTCATCCTAGTTTCTACGGTTCGAGAGCGACGCAGAAACCGGGTTTCTGGCCTCGTCGTTCGTTTTCCAAACTTGACCGCTTACTTTTTCCGATAAATGGCTTGGCCTGCGGTTTGCTGAAGTATTTTGGTCATCGCTCGATCCTTGTTCAGGCAAATAACCCATGTTTGGTTAGGCAAAGCTAGTTCAATCATAAGTTTCTTTAGCAACTTGGGTTCTGCCTCTTCTAATTCGATGAATCCGCGGCGACGTATAATCCCTAAAACGTATAAGGGCTTTTCAGGGAAGTATTGCAGGGTTTTGCGTACCAGATAGGCTTCCTTGACTTGAGGGTAGTGCGAGAGTTGTTCGACGAGCTTTGCTTGAGCCGATGCACTCAGATCGTGAGACTCGAAGCGATCGCCGGTGGATATACTAAAACGCTCTTGCTGCGCTAGACTGATTTCTTTATCATCAGTAGGAACTGCATTTGGTTCTGCACTCAAAGGCAGGTTTTGAGTCACTGCCTCGTGGAATTTATTGTACTGGCTAAGAGAAAGCACACCCTGGGCGACTTGCTTCAGTTTCAGGTTGCCCTTCCTGTCCTTATAAATAGAACTTACAGTCAAGATCGGATCGCTGAACTTACAGCAGGGACAGCGTTCCAGGCAAACTTCCAAATTAGCAGGATGGATTACTTGTAAGGGGTCGAGCAATTTTCCAGCTTCACCGAATCGATCGTTTTGAAGCAGATTCAAGAAGTTTTCAGAGCATTGGAGATTGACAATGCCAATATGTTCCGGGTGTTTATACCACTGGTCGCCGTTTTCGCAGAAAGGGTTTTTAGCAGTAGAGTAGGCGATCGCAGCGATCGTAATATCGATGATCGCCAACTCAATCAGCCAGTAAATCCAAGTACCCGTCTCACCCAAATTGGTTCCTGTACTCTCTAAGCGACCGATACTTACTCCTTGCTGGGCATTGTGCTTTAAATATCCCAAAAAACCTTTAGAGCCTGTTTTTTCTTGCAAGAAGGTATCGATAATATTGTTGGATTGGTTGTCACTTACCCCCTCCAGTTCTTTTGTTATTTGCTCGGAAGCCAACTGCTTAAACTGCCAGTATCCTGCGCCATGCAGCGATCCATAAATGAGCAGTCCAGTTAGTATCCCAAAAAGGGTGGCGATCGCCGGATTTCTTACCTTTCCTTTGCGGATTGCTGCAATTATTACTCTACCGCCTGCAAATCCCATGCCCAAGGGAAACAAAACAATCAGGTAAACTAATAACGAGATCAGATGTGTAAGTCCGCCAATAGCAAGACCACCAATCACCGAGGATAGCAACAGCCATTTAAGCCCGGTACTCGTCACTTTGTTGCTGGGCTGATAAGGTTTCATAGTTTTTGCCTATTTCAAATTGACTGGTCAAGTAGAAACATGAACCTAAAGAATAACTAAAATTTAATACCAACTGAGCTTAAAATTTAAAGAGACAATCTATTCTAACTCTTACTTTACCCATTATCTGTTAGCCCCGGCCTTATCGTAACAGAACGTATAGGTCAGCGATTGATAATAAAATATAATAAATATTTGAAAGTCTGGCTATACATGACTTGTAGACCCGGTTGAGGTTTTACCCAACTTATTAGCTTAGAATGGTGAGTCTCGCTTTGCTCAACCTACGTTTGATTATTAAAATATGTTTAGGAGCTAGCTCGCGATCGAATATTCAATCCGTGCGAGAACACCTGCACCCAATTAACTCAGCTTGACAAAGAGCGACACTATGAGACTGTTCAAATTTTCTCGCCCCGCACCCCGAATCGCAGTTCGCGTGTTAACCCTAATTTTAGGAATGACGATCGCCCTGAGTGCGTTAGCAATCAATCCTGCATCCGCAGCCGCCGCTGATGGCACCAATCCGCCCAACTTACACTTCCAGAGTTTCCCAGCCACCGCCGCGAATCCGCAACTGTTAGCGCTGCGGAGTCCTGAACTCCCAGGGGATACCGGCAGTTTTGTGACAGCGGCTGTCGATCGAGTCGGGCCAGCAGTTGTTCGCATTGATACCGAGCGCACTGTCAGTCGCAACATCGATCCCTTAATGGAAGACCCATTCTTCCGCAGATTTTTGGGAGAAGATTTACGCAGCATGACCCCTAGACAAGAACGCTTACGCGGTCAAGGTTCCGGCTTCATCATTGACAAAAGCGGGATTGTTTTAACCAACGCTCACGTAGTTGACAAAGCCGATCGAGTGACTGTCACCTTAAATGACGGCAGGACATTTCCAGGAGAAGTGCAAGGTACTGACGAAGTAACAGATTTGGCTGTTGTCAAAATTAATACCAAGGAAGTTAACTTGCCCGTGGCAACGCTAGGAGATTCTAACGCGGTGAAAGTGGGAGATTGGGCGATCGCCGTGGGCAACCCCCTCGGATTTGACAATACCGTCACCTTGGGCATTATCAGCACCCTCAAACGCTCCAGTGCAGCCGTCGGCATTCCCGACAAGCGCCTTGATTTCATTCAAACCGACGCCGCCATCAATCCCGGCAATTCCGGTGGCCCGCTGTTAAACAGCAGAGGAGAAGTGATTGGCATCAACACGGCGATTCGAGCTGATGCAATGGGTATTGGGTTTGCGATTCCGATCGACAAAGCCAAGGCCATCTACGCGCAGTTAGCCAAGGGAGAAAAAGTCAGCCATCCGTTTTTGGGGATTCAGATGATTGCTTTGACTCCTGAAATGGCCAGAGAGAATAATTCTGACCCCAATGCTCCTTTAATTGTGCCGGAAGTTAAGGGAGTGTTAGTGATGCGAGTTGTGCCAAATACGCCTGCTGAGGAAGCAGGGATTCGCAAGGGGGATGTCATCGTTCAAATTGACGGCGAGGGAGTGGCTGAACCCGAACAGTTGCAAAATTTGGTGGAAAACAGCAAAATCGGTCAAATTCTAAAACTGAAGGTGCGCCGCGGTGCCCAGATTAAAGAAGTTCCGGTTCAAACTGCTCAACTGAGGGATTTTTAACTACTAGAAGGGGAAGGGGGGAAATCGTTAAAACCCCCTCTTCAACTCGCTCGCGTGCTGGGCATAAAAATTATTCACAAATGAAATATGATTGCTATCATAGATGATTTAACTTCACTCAACTATGACCGAATATTGCGTCTACTTTTAACTCAAATCCTGATGCAAAGGGCGATCGCCCTTCAGTCTCTTCGATCGGAATCTAACCGCTTTAGCTCAAATCCGCGCTTCATCGGAATTACAAATTTGAGTCCTTAGATATATCAGCGTCATTTTCATTTTTTAGACTCACAGTAAACAGTCAAATCTCAATAAATAAAACTATTGAGCGACTTAAATACGGATGGCTTTCTAACTATTTAATTTACCCACTAAAACGCCCAATCATTGCGATAACGCTGGCAACCATGCAGAGTTATAGTATCATTTGTAACAGTTTCGGAATTCATCAGGAATTAAACTAAGTGGGTTAAAATAAACATTACACGATAGGCAGAGTTTTGCACTCATCACATCTCTCTTAGTATATATCCCAGGCTAAACCAGCCCCTACAAAAGCTGAGAAAATATTATTGTTTTTTTGTGATTACCTACTTATATTGGCCATAATTAATAGATATAAAATAAAAAGATTAGGGAAAATTTAATATGACATCTATGGAGCTTGAAAAAAAAGTCATGACTGAAGAAGAGGAGGCAAAGTTATGGGAAGTGTTCAAAGTATTGGACGCGGACGGGAGCGGTGCTATTTCATCAGAAGAACTCGGTCAAGTGATGCGATCGCTAGGACAGAGTGCTAACGAAACCGAGCTGCGCGAAATGATCCAGGAAGTGGACTTAGACTCGTCGGGCAGTATCGATTTTGAGGAATTCAAAATGCTGATGGTGTCCCAGCAAGGCGATCGCCAGAGTCGTCTCAAAAAGTCATTTAGTGTATTTGATGAGGATGGTAGCGGTCAAATCACTAAAAACGAGATGCAGGATGTGATGAGCCCGTTTGGGCTGACAGAGCCAGAGCTCGATGAGATCATCGAAGAGGCAGACCATGACGGCAATGCCTTAATTGACTTTGAGGAATTCTGCACACTAATACCCGATCAGCCAGAGATCACAACAGCAGATCAAGACTCGCCGATTCCGGTTGTCAGTACACAGACAACCGAGATTTCAGATAGTACAGTGGCTGCGATCGAAAGTATAGCCACTCCTGTCAACGAGGCAGCTTCTGCCACTATTGAACCTAATCTAGAATATCTACAAGAACCACCCACCGGTTGCAATCGAGAAATAGCGCGGCTAAAAGAACTACTCGCCCAACACCCACAAGGTGATAAGAAGCGCGGTACGTCCCGCTTGGAGATGCAGATGGGTTTGTTTCGTCTGATCCAGGGAGCAGCCTACCGCAGCTTCCGCGAGAGTTTCTGCGCCAACCACGAGACTCACCTGTGCGTGAGAGACTTGCCATACAAAATTGCTGATTTTGTGCGATTTGTCAGGAGTGCGATCGCGCTTTATAAAGGATTGGGTGTAGTAGAGTCGGCGTGCAACCCTCTACTGGATGCTGTAGTTAAATCGATCGAAGATGAATATGCCCGACTAGAGCATCGCATCAAGAACTGGAAAACCATAGAAAAAACTCCTGAAATGTTGGCCCAAGAACAAGCCATGTTGCAGGCGCGGGATAAGTCGGCCACCGCCAAGGAGAAGTTTGGGGCGGCAGTGGAGTTGGCAATGACCATCAAAAAGGATAGTGTCAACTTGCGTGACATTGCCGAGGGTGTGCTTGCCATCAACGAACTCAACCGACTGCGAAACCTGGAGCTGAGTGAGAGCATGGCAGCGCCACCCGCCCAATCCGAGGGAGATCCCAAAGAGTACCTGAAGAAGTGGAACCGCGTCATCCTCTCGGAGGCATCAGAGCAAATAGATGGTGCGATGATGCCAGTAGCATATTGGTATGAAGACTTTATGCCGAAGTTGTTGGCTGCCTTCAGCGTCATTACCGCAGCAGACATTGCCTTCAACACGGTGCCTGACGAAGTAGCTTTAAACGAATGGTACGAAGCGACTAAAACGTCAGGGGAATTTGGGCGCTATGGGGCGGATGTTGCAGAAAACTTTCCCAAATGCGCTCCAAAACAGAAGCTGATGCTTCAACAGGCATGGCGCTTGACGCACCACTACCTCAATGGGATACAGAAACGGCGCGAACGCTTAGAGTCTGGGCGCGAGTCTGGCGAACTCTCGCAATATGTGGCGTTTATCGATGTGTATATCGATCGCACTGAAGTAAAGAATTCACAAATGCGGGTCAGCTTCCCTTACTATATTGGCCCTGCGGTGTGGCGTTTCTTGCACACTACGGCTGAGATAGTCTCTACCAAGACCCCAGAACAGCAAAAAACTCTGGTGGCCATCTTCAAGCACTTCTTCAACCTGTTTGCCAGTATGTATCCCTGCCCCTACTGCCGCCACCACCTCAACGCCTACGTCGTGCAGAATAAAGAGGTGGAAATTTACCCTGTGGAGTACCTCGTGCTTGGGCGCGACCCGCGTCTGAATAGCTTTGAGGTATCAATGGAGGCAAAGCTGTCCACCGTAGTAGATGGCCCTTCTCTGCGCTTATTCTTCTGGAAGTTGCACAACACTGTCTCTTCATCAATTGCGCGATCGGAAGAGTGGTATCAAAAGGATGAGGAAGCATTGTACACCACCCGTTATTGGCCCAGCATTGAGTCTGAGCTAGCACGAGCCAAAGCCCTCAAACAAATCAGCATTGCGACCGATCGAATGTACCGCCTCTACGGTATCCTCAAGCCCGCAGCACGACTGACAGGGGTGAGAGCAATATTGCATAAGCTGTTGGATAAGAAGGATGAGGAAGGCATCAAGGAGGTATGCTTAGTTGCTCAAGATTACATCCAGGAGTTGGACGAGGCGATCGTCACGGGGCATTTCCTACAAGAGACATACTACTTTGACCCTGACCTTGTGGATGAAGCTCCTGTCTTCACTCCTGAAGAAGAGGAGTTTGCTCGCAGCGGTGTGTTCGTGGAGGCTACTTGAATATCAGTCATTAGTCAACAGTCATTAGTCAACAGTCAACAGTCATTAGTTAACAGTCATTAGTTAACAGTCAACAGTCAACAGTCATTAGTCAACAGTCAACAGTCATCAGTCAACAGTCAACAGTCAACAGTCAACAGTCAACAAGCACGGACGGTGCAACCAGAATCGATATCATGCTTCTTGCCTATCCCAAAATTCCAGATAGTAAAAATTGCCCTAACGAACAATGTGTAGCTTTTGAGAAGTACGATGGCACTAATTTGCATTGGGTTTGGGAAGTTGAACTTGGTTGGTATGCTTTTGGTACGCGCCGCAGTAGATTTGATTTGGATGAGATGGGAATTGCAGAATTTAATGCTGCACATCCAGGTTTAGAAGAAGCACTGGAAATATTTAAAAAAGACTTTGCTAGTCCCTTAGAGTCTATATTTCGAGAGAACGAACAGTATCACTGCCCTGAAATTACTGTATTTACAGAGTTTTTTGGTGCTAACTCGTTTGCGGGAAGGCACAAAAAGGACGATCGCAAACAACTGGTGCTTTTTGATGTGGAAACTGAGGGCGGTATGGTTGTTCCGGATCGGTTTATTCAGGATTTTGGTAAATTAAATATTGCGCGAGTGATTTATCGGGGCAAACTGACCGGCAAGTTTATGGATGATCTTCGCAAGGGGAAATACGGTGTGGATGAAGGTGTTGTGTGCAAGGGAGGCCGCAATTCTAATAATCTGTGGATGGTGAAGATTAAGACTGATGCGTATATGCAGAGATTGCAGCAAGCTTTTAAGGATGATTGGGAAAATTACTGGGAGTAATCTCAAATCTGAAGGCTAACTTTTTTCATGAATCGATCGAGTAGTGCCATCAGTGAAACCCTCTTTTGCTTGAGTACAATTAACCTTGTCGTTTTCTTCAACCTAATCTGGATTCAATACTTGGTTCAATCAGAGCCATGTGCTAAAGAATTAGCTATCTCATCCCCTAGTCTTCTTGCGCCTACCGCGTCAATTTCCTCTAACTGCCCCAACAAAGTTCTCAGACCACTACGTCGAAGTGGGCTATGTATTATCCAACTGGGATCTGAATCCCAGAGTTCAGCAAGAAGTTGAACTAAAAGTTCACTTTCGTCATTTCTGCTAGTGGGTAAGATTTCCTGGTTTTGGATGAGCACTGTGAAAAGTAAACGGCGGAACTGTTGATAATTCTTTGATTTGCCAACACGGTACAATTTTATTCTCAACTTCGTATCAGGAAGTAATACTTCTTGAAAACGCTTTAAAAACTCCATAACCCATTGTTCTGCTTGAGTTTCGTACTTAACATTATTCTGAGACCATTGCCACAGTAGGTCAATTAATTTTATCCAGACATTTCTGGTTTTACCGAGGAATCGTAGATTTGACTCCTGTTGATTTCTAAGGTCAAAAAGATATTCTCCAACTGCACAAGCTATGTGATTTCTAAATGAGTTGTCAATTATATCTGAAGAACTCCCCTCAACAACCGAGTAACTTAAAGTATCTACAACCTTACCTAAAACAATGCAATCTACCAGTCCCATACTTTTTAGAACATCGAGAAGTATATTAATTCGTGCAGCAACTTCTGTAGGATTGGATTTTATTACTGCGTTTAAGAGTTGAGACTGATCTTTATAGAGTTTTGTATGTACAGAGCTATCTCCGTCCTCTCTTTGAGCAACTTTGTAATTTAAATAGACAGTCTCTCTGTGGTGAAGCAAAGTAAAAAGAACTTTATTACACAAGGCGGTTATAAAATCCTGAGCAGCTATGCTGTCTGGTTGGACTTCTAATACGGGAATTAATACTGCTACTAAAAAACTCCAATCAAAGCAATTGTTGAAATTACAAAATTTATCTTTGAGCCAGGGAACCACTATTTCGAGACATGGGATTAGTAGTTCTGGAATCCATTGAAAAGCATCAATGGTAGATAATTCAGGAATTTCTTTGGTTACAAATTTGGCTTGTAAGTTAACCCAAGTTTCCTGAATTTCAGGATGTTCTCCATTACTTAAACTTATTACTCGCTCTGCGGTCTCAGGAGATGTAATTAGTGGAACTAGATGGGTATCTTCTTGTAAAATGGCTTGATTGTATGAGATTGCATGAGTCAGTGCAATTAGGCGAGCTATCCAAGATGCCACATTGATTAGTTCTTGGGTGAGCTGATGAGCCAGCCCATATTCTTTGATCCACGATCGCATAAAAGCAGATGTATTGGGATCGCATACACCTATAAGGCAACGGAAGGCAGCAACCCGAAGAGAACTTTCAGATTCAACTCTTTGCAGCAATTTAGGAGCCGTATGTGCAATAAAACTTTCAGCATCCATATTGTAATTATGACAACGGCTCAATTTGTCTAAACTTATCGATAAAGTTGAAAGATCATTAGCATTATAAGTGATAGAGTCCTCCAGCTCTTGGGTGAGAGGATTAATAGGAGGAGCGAGAAGGATAGCAATCGCTGCCCAAATTATATCTATAAAAGCTTTTTCTCCAAGGCGCTCTTGTAGGGAAGTAAGCTGTTCTTCACTGGTCAGAAGAGTAACAAAATCCCGATGTAGTTCCGGTGTCTTTTGCAACTCACCATCTAGAATTTTTCGGCACCTCCTTACGATTTTAAGATGCTGAGAATTCCCAAAAAGCGCAGATTCGGCTTGAGCATCAACTTCAGCATCTTTAGGTAGAGTATCGACGAAGCCAAAGCTTCTAGTTCCATGTTCATCCTTTTCCGACAGCGAGTTGTTGCCCTCAAACCCAGTTCTGATTTTTAATGCACGAGAGCGATTAACCGCTGGAATCAAATTAAGTTGGTAATTATCCCAGTCTTCCAAAATTCGAGATGTTGCATCAAAAGGAATGTCTCCCTCTAGGCACATTGGGAGTGCTATCTTCTCTAAAAGGGGAATTTTTCTGTGAGATAACTGATGAAATTCAGCTAACTCTTGAGATTCCTCGTTTGACAGTCGGCTCCATACCTTCCCAACATCGAATGCAAAATCTTGTCCCCGATCAATTAATTCAAACTCTAACCATACCCAAAGTTGTAATGACGACTGTAGAGGTAGTAAGGAACCTTTCAAAAGATTGGGATCGCATTTAGCCAGCAAAATGAGTACCCCAAGCATTGCAACAGTGTCAGCACGCTCAAAGATAATTGATATAGAACGTTCGAGTGCTGCTTTAGTCGGACGACTGTAGAGCCATCCCTCTAGCGTCATTAAGAAACAAGCGACAATATCTGGAGACCCCGGATACTTGCGATGCCAATATAGCGCATGACGACCACCTTTGAAATCTTTTCTACTATCGCCAACAAGTAAAGTTACACGATCAATATCAGTTGGTACCAGACCCTCCAGTTTGTTCTTTGCCCAGCGATGCTCGTGCCAGTAATCTGTGGCTACATTACAAAGGGTTGCAATAACATCAACTGCAACAGGTTCATTTACTTCAAGGAGATAAAGAAGTGGTAAAAACTTGAATGTGCAGACATCAAGATCATCAGAACCTTCTGTTCCCAGAGTGTCATCTAACTGTTCAGAGGAGCGCTCGAACTCATAGCGATAACCAGGCGGTGAAATAGTCAGAGCTAAAAGTAATTCAGCACCTAGTTGTGGATTGACACGAATAACGGCACGGAGATATATGCCGCCTTGGCTGACCATAAAGTTGCGAAACTGATCGTTAACTTGTGCTGATGGGCCTCTCGGATGTGGCTGAGTAAGTATGCCTGTTCCGGGAAAGCATATGGACTGGCTGGTGTGAGTTGGCTCCAGTTTATTTGCTGGAATCACTTCTCGTCCTGCCAAAGCTCTCAACAGCCACGCTGAACGCTCTGGAACAAGTTTTAGTGTAAAGACGATACAGGCAAAAGCTGCGGATGAGGAATCATGTAACCAGTACCGTTTCTCTTGGTCGGGATCGGGTAGCAATACCCTATGAGCCAAATCAACAATTAGTTCTGCAATCTGAACCTGCAGTGGGAATGTTTCTGCAACGCCCCAGTTAAGGCACGCTTCTGCTGCTTTAAAAATTAACTTACAGTTTTCTATCAAAGCTTCTTGATTCTGCGCTAAAAGCCAACGCCAAACAGGTTCCCACAGATGTACTTTTGGAGTTCCAATTGTACGTTCGCGTAACATAAGCCTTTGGCTTGCGGACATTGACTGGAAAACTCCAAAGTAATCAGGAGTCGGCTCGGTTGCGATCGCTAGAAGACGAGAGATGAGACGCTCAATGAAAAAAGGAAGGTGTTCACCAGAACAACTCTGAAGGACGTAGCTTCCCTTTCTACTCAAAATTGCGCCATCGAGAAGTAAATCAATAAGTTGGAAATGATTACCTTCCTTTGCCTCTTGAAGCAATTCCTGCCATATTTGAGTCTCTTCTGATTCCATCGCAAGATACAAAGCAAACCAGCGCACTGGCTGAGACCAAAGAGGATTTCTCAACGTCGTCGCAAGCTCACGGACATCTAGTTCGCGACGTTTCCCCAGAAGGTAGCGAAACCTTGCACAATCTCCTACAAAACGGTGTGTGACAGCTAGTTTTTCCTCTACAACTCGAAGACAGTCTCGCCGCACCAGGGTATCTAGAATTTGGGAATTAATCCCAGAGTCATAGAGAGACAGATCGGGAGTAAATTTATTGGCTAATGAAAGCGCTGTGCCAATTAGCGCACGGCCTTCTTGACTGTCATCACGTCCATTTCCTACATGAGAGCGCCAGAACCAAGCAAGCAGGTCTAGGTCATTTTGGAAGGCTGAAGTATTGATACCATCATGCTGAACGCTACTAATCAGCCAGTCAAGAAGCTTAAGGTTCAAGGCAGGCCCAAACTCATCAGCGCGTTGAACAAGACTAGCAACGTCGGCTGGTAAAGTATGAGATGACTGAAGATCGTTAATAGGTAGTTGTGGTAACTTAACAACATCAATAGAAAGTTCTGCGCCAAGTCGAGCATCAATTTTGTCACGAACTCGGCGTTCAGCATCTAGATGCGCCACGAGAACGAAACGCACATCGGTTGATGTCTCGCTAGCCAAAGCATTTTGAAGAAGGTTAAGTACACAATCAAAGCTTTGATCATTGACATCACTCAGGTCATCTATGATGATGATGGGCTTCTCAATTACCTGAGCTGTTAAGAGTTCATCAATACGTCTTGTATCTCGGCTAGATGTGGAGTCTGGGGTTTCTGTGAAGGAAATAATATCAGAGGGATGGAGAAATAAGCGCGTATAATCTTGAAACCTTGTTTGCATACCCAGCTTGCAAAGTGCTGATTTTCCAGATCCCGATGACCCGATGAGAAGGGTTATCCGCTTCGTGAGTACAGATGCTTGTAGCTGTGAGAGTAAATCTGTTCTGGGTAGAGATAGACTGCCACCAAGTGTATGTCGAACAGCACGAAGTCGATAGCGCGATCGGCTTAATAATCTTGCCTGTGTTGCTCGGAACGCTTCCAAGCTTTTATCATTTATGAGTTCCCGCCAGATAAGAGCGCTTATACGCTCAGGAGATAAGCCTGAACCAAGTTGAAGAAGATAGCCTAACCATCGTCCTATAGTTGTTTCTGTATCCTCATCCCGTGAAAGATTTTCTAACTCAGTCGTTAAGTCGGTTCTTGGGTCGGAAACAAGCTCATAACTGACACGAGCTTTAAATTTAGCAAGTTTTTTAGAGTCTTTTTCTTTTGATTTAGTCCCCCACCCCTGAATAACGTCATCGGTATTTCTATCGTTTTTAATTTCCTCGTTATTTCCAGAGATTATGAACCGTAAATGTTCTACCAACTCTGGTGTACGTTCAGAAGCAAGATTGAAAATTTTCCAAAGTTCTTCAAGCGCTTTACTAACAGCACTGTCTGAAAGAGTTTGTTTGACTTGTGTCAGAGTAACAAATTTACCTGATTCAGTAATGTCTGAAATGGCTTCTGCGAGAATTTTATGCGCTGTATTTGGGTCTTGGCGCTCGGCTTCTGAAGCTTCTTTCCATTGACGAACAATTTTCAGCAGTGTCAACAGGAATTGGTAATCAAATCCGCTCAAAGCCAGTAAACCACCCTCTGCTTGCTTAGGATAAAATTCCTCCCAAGCATTTCGTAGCTCATCTAACTGAGAGAGCAGATTTATTTCGGAGGATGTTACAGTCGGGCTTGTTGTTTCGCTATTGACCATGCCTAATCCTAACTTTTCCTATAAAAGTTTGTTGCCCCTTTGGACTTAAAGAGTAGTTCCTGAAATAATTACCGCCGATCGACTCTTGCGGATTTCTGTACCGACTCAGGGATCGAAATTCACGAGCCAGATGCTTCCCAGTCGGTAATCGCTGCTTGCTGCCATGCTCGATCCTCATCGGTTAATTGATCGCTCAGTTCATCCAGCAATAAACAGGCTTCTACCATTGCCTGCTGTTCTTGTTGTTTGCGCCACGCTTGCAATAAAATCTCAATTAGCCGACTGCGATTTTCTACACGATTGTCAATGTAACGCACTAGCTCATCTGGCAAAGAGATAGATACTTTCATATTATTTATGCCACTTTTAATACCATTGGTCGCACAACGATCGAGCAGATAGCAAGCTGATGAAATAGAGCAGCAGCAACGCCCATTCCCTCTGATTCCGATCTACCCAGAATCCTACACAAAATTAGCCGGATCTTGATCTCGCCGATGCTTCAGCAGAATCGGAGAACCTTGGCCATCACCCACCAAAGCCGCCGTTTCCTCCAACGCTTCCCTCAGCCGCTTGGCCGCGTAGATCGACATATCGCGGGGCACATTCACCCGATCGCGCAAATACCGCAAAGCCGCATCAGAACCAGTCGGCGGCGTACAAACTTCGCCAGTCATCATCAAAGTTAAAGCACAACGCAAAGCCTCATCGAATAAATTGTCATCAGCAGGATTGACTCGAACGATGTTGCGCTGGTGCTTAATGACGCGATGAAGTGCTTCAGCGCGGGAGGTTTCCGGTTCTGGATACATCACATCCGGCAGTCCAGCCCAAGGCCCATTATCCACGCGGGCTTTATTGAGTAGCATCTGAGGTTCGCCGTTTTCATAACACCCGCCCATCTGAGGTGGTAAATCGTGGACGTGGGTGTGAAAATCGCTCTGAGTGCCGCGATAGGTAGGGCGGGTTTCCATCGCCGCAAACCAGTCAGCAAAGCGCGGGTTTTCTTCCCGCATCGAGTAGCCTTTGTAGTAGTAAAGACTGGCATTCATCCGTTCGACGTAGGGCGTAAAGATGACATCCGCAGTGCCAAATTCATCGAGGAAATAAGGCCCCGGAGTGCTAGCCAGGGCTGCTTCTACCTGGGTGACGACGCTGATAAATTGGTTGCGGTTGTGTTGTTCTACTTTGGCTGAACTTGCTGGATAGCACAGCCAAGAGCACCAGGCTCTAAATAGCAGTCGCTCTAACCGCCGCATGGGTATTACTGCCGGGTTTTCCATGCCCAAACCCAAGGGGCCGTAGACTCGTTCGAGGGCGATTAAGATGTCATCGCTTTCGGTGATGATGCGGCCGTCTAGTTCGATCGCCGGTAGCATTCCCGATGGCACTTTCCGCTTGTACCAGCTTTCTTTTTCCCCATAGCAGAACATAGTAACTTTCTCAATGCGGTAGGGGATTTGTTTTTCTTCCAGCCACAGCCAGATTTTTTGGCAATAGGGACACCAAGCATGGTTATCGCGGTACAGGGTGACTCGCACATCGGATTCGGTTTTGCCGAATAGGCGCAAGCGGGATTGAGCGTTGGTGGGGCCGTTGGTGCGATCGACTTCAAAGTCTGTGAGGGCTTCTAGTTGTGTCCAGCTTAGGGGGGTGGCGATCGTGGCGGTGGATGTCATGGGTGAATTAGTGCGGGTGATGGTTGTCAGAAATATAGACTAAATGTATATCGTTTCTCAGTCGCGATCGTCCAAAAGTTAGCCACCCCCTTGATGATTCGGCGGTTGAAACAGGGGCAACCACGGGGGGATTGCCCCTACCACACAAACTTTCGTCCGAGGGCTCTTCTGTTTCACTCTCAGTATTTTGTAGGGGTCGTGCCCCCGTGCCGACCCTCCCCATCCATTTAAGCCGGATTTGGACTCAAATCAGAGCGAACATATCTTGGGTAAGCGAGCTTGATGAAAAACCAATGACAGACGCTAATAACTCACCAGTGCTGGCGATACGGATCAGGGTGTCCTGGGCCTGGATACCTGTACCCTGGCTAATGGTCAACTGGTTAAATGTTAGACCGCCGCTTAATCCCAGTAAATCTTGACCAGTCTGGAAATCAGTAATGGTGTCCACTCCTGCACCAGAGTTGAACACAAAGCGATCGCGACCATCACCACCTATCAGCGAATCATTGCCTAAACCGCCATTGAGCAGGTCATCACCAGCGCCACCGCTAACAGTATCATTTCCCCTGTCTCCAAAAAGGGTGTCATTTCCCAAGTCCCCGGAAACTAGGTCATCGTCCTTACCGCCGTGGACAACATCATTATCTTTACCGCCATAGACAGTATCATTTCCCATGTCTCCGAAGAGGATATCATCTCCTGAATCTCCTAAAACCAGGTCATTATCCTTGCCGCCCCGAACAACATCCTTGCCTTTACCGCCGTAAAGAGAATCGTTTCCCTGATTGCCGTTGAGAACGTCTTTGCCTTTATTGCCATAGAGCAAGTCATTACCCAATCCACCAAAAAGAGTGTCATTTCCCGACTTACCGATTAAGACATCATCATTTTGAGTACCTGTGATTGAGTCGTCATTGTCAGTGCCAATTAAAGTGTCACCGCTAATCCCCTCAAGCGTTGGGGTTGGTAGTGGCGTTGGCTCTGGTAGTGGTGTCGGTGTCGGTGTTGGCTCTGGCGTGGGCGTGGGTTCTGGTATTGACGTTGGCTCTGGATTGGGTGTTGGTGTCGGTGTTGGTGTCGATATTGGGGTTGGTTCTGGATTGGGTGTTGGTGTCGATATTGGCGTTGGTGTTGGTGTCGGTGTTGGTGTCGATATTGGCGTTGGTGTTGGTGTCGGTGTTGGTGTTGGTGTTGGTGTCGGTGTTGGTGTTGGCTCAGGTGTTGGTGTTGGTGTTGGTGTTGGCTCTGGATTGGATGTAGGTGTCGGTGTTGGCTCTGGCGTTGGTGTTGGCTCTGGCGTTGGTGTTGGTGTTGGCTCTGGCGTTGGTGTTGGTGTTGGTGTTGGTGTTGGTGTTGGCTCTGGTGTTGGTGTTGGTGTTGGCTCTGGTGTTGGTGTTGGTGTTGGTGTTGGCTCTGGTGTTGGTGTTGGTGTTGGCGTTGGTGTCGGTGTTGGTGTTGGCTCTGGTGTTGGCGTTGGCGTTGGGGTTGGAGTGGGTGTTGGTGTCGGTGTTGGCGTTGGTGTCGGTGTTGGCGTTAGCGTGCTGCTCAAATAATTGAGGATGTCACTCCCGGAGAGATTCGCCACAGTTTCAATTAAGCCAGCACCAGAAACCGACTCAGCGAAAAAGTCTAAAATAGCTAGGTCTTTAGCAGCATTAGCAACCCCATCTTTGTTGAGGTCTACTAGCAGCGTTGTGCCATCTCGTTCGATACCAATAGAACCAGCAGAGGGAGCTGATAAAGAGATAGTTACGCCTGGAAGGTTAAGAATATCCGTGCCACCTGCATCTTGGATTTGACTGCCAGCGGCTTTTTGGGCATCTAGCTCGTAAGTATCGTTCCCTAAGCCAGCTTTGATGGTATCGGCACCGCCACCGCCCGTCAGCGTGTCTTCCAAAGCACCGCCATAGATTTCATCCCCATAGGGAGTGCCGATAATCTTGAATAGCTTAATATTGCTGAAATGCAGTTGGCTTGGCCCCCATGTCTGGATTTCTCCACTGCCTGTTATTGGGTCGAATTTGGGGTAGCGAATACCAACGTTGACATAGGTTGACAGTGAAGGGCGATCGCCAACGGAACCGCCAAAATCCCAGGTGCTATCACCTCCTGCAGGGTTGCCAATATCAATGAGTGTGGGAATCCCGGTTCCATCAGCATTCCCTACAAAAAGACCATAACTTCCTTTTCCATCGGTGATGTCTGTATCTTTGACAAAAGCTACTTTGGCACCGTCAGCGGCAAGAGACAGAGCGGAATTAGCATTTTCGCTGCCGGCAACCATAACGACCCCAGAGCCATCAGTGTTACCAGTCCGAATCATGGCAAGTACATTTGGTGAGTCAGCTACATACGCCGCGCTAGACCAAGCCACCTTGCTACCATCTCCTGACATGGATGGATGGAAAGCAGATTCTGAGAATTTGTTTTCGCCATAGGTATCGTCGGACAGTTTCTTTATACCGGTGCCATCTGTGTTGGCAACAAAGATTACTGCGTTTCCTGTTCTGGGAGAACGTTGCCAAACTATCTTTGAGCCATCTGCTGAAAGGGATGGAAAAGCATCATAAAGTTCCGCGAAGAAACTAGATGTAGCAGAGTCATCGGTAATTTGTTTAATTCCAGTACCGTCAGTATTGGCAACAAAAATTTCTTCCTCTAAAACAGACTCCCCCACTCTAACCACCCCACTCCAAGCTACTTTCTTCCCATCGCCTGAGAGGGAAATTTTACCGTGACCTGTAGCTACAGCACCTAGTTCAAATGTGGTAATTTTTGTGATGCCAGTGCCATCAGTGTTGGCAACAAAGAGGTCAGCTTCCTGACTCCTGTAATCTATCCAAGCTACCTTGCTGCCATCGGCTGATAGAGAGGAGCCATGAAAGTTCGGATTAGTAACAGTATTGATTCTGAAAGGTGGATTTGAATTACCGACCTTTTTAACCCACAGTCCCTTTTCATCTGTCCACGCTACTGTCGTGCCGTCGGTTGATAGAGCAACGTCATAGTGAGTAGTGCTGTTGCCAATATCAACTGTGAGGGGTGTTCCTACACCATAAGCGTTTCCTACAAAGACATCCCATGAAGAGGGATCTGTTGGGTCAATGTCTCTCCATGCGACGGCACGGGTGGGTAAAGCGGAATAGTCCAAAACTAACTGGTCAGTTCCCCCTCCCCCATTGATCGTGTCGTCCCCTAAACCGGGGATGAGGGTGTCGTTTCCGTCTCCGCCGTTGATGGCATCGTTGCCTCCACCACCATCTATGAAGTCATTCTGGGTGCTACCTGACAGAATATCTCCAAGTTCTGAGCCAGTTAGTTTTTCAATGGACTGCAATACATCACCGGCTGCGTCTCCGCCGGAACTTTTACCAGATGTCAGATCGACGGATACTGCTTCACCGGAGGAGATATAGGAGACAGCATCAATACCCTCTCCACCATCAAGAGTATCGGCTCCGGCTCCTCCGGCAAGGTAATCGTCGCCAGAACCAGCCAAAAGTTTGTCATCACCCGCTTCCCCAGAAAGGCGATCGCTTCCATCATCTCCAAAGAGGCGATCGCTGTTATCGCCACCTTTCAAATTATCGTCGCCGCCCTCACCAAAAAGCTCATCGCTGCCTGCACCACCGACCAACTGGTCATTCCCTTCACCGCCGTGGAGCGTTGCTGAGCCAGTCCCCCGATAGTACAGCTTATCATCACCAACCTCCCCTGAAAGGTCTGCCGGAGTTTGCACGCCAGCCTGAATGTTAATTAAATCGTTACCAGCACCGCCGTTGCCAACAATCTTGCTGCTGACATTGTGCTTCTGCCTGCTCTCGAATGCTGATATGTAAACAACCCCGCCTGAATTTGGATCTGGCGAAACGGTGAATATCTCATTTCCATCGTTGAGATCGCCCCTAATTCTAGCACCTGCATTTGGCCCCATATTCAGCCGCAGCACGCCACCGCCAACATCTTCCGCCAGCTTCAAACCTGTTTTATCATCGCACTTGGAATCAAAGCTGATTAGTGGCGGAGTTTTGGCCAGACCGATTTCTTCACGACCTCCTAAAAACTTATAGTAAGCGTACAACCCAGCAGTAACTTCACCGCTAGTATCAAACAAACACAGCGGATCTTCTTTAATTTGCTCCAGAATTTTATTGACCCGAACCTTGCCATCACCATTGTGTAGATTATCGTGCAGATCGAAGTTAACTTCGGTGCGAACGCTTGCTTCTACACCAGCACTAGCTACTAATGCATTGACTTCGCCAGCGCCTGCAATCCCTCCAGTCAGACTAACTTCTGGAACCTTTTCAATCGTTCCGTCGGGGTTAGTGCGGAAATCGTTCACAAAAAATCCGTTGAAAATATCAGCAGTTTTGCCACTATCTGCGAACTGCTTTAGCCCTTCTGTATCAAAGCCAAAAGCTAAATCGATGTTGGCACTAAGGTCAAAGCTGAAACGAGCTCCCAAAATATAAATGATGGGGTAAAACTGACTGTATCCCAACTTGAATTTCAGCTCCGGCATATCGTATGTAAACAAATCTGCCGTTTGCCCCAGCAGCAGCTTAAACGCATTCGTTGAATCGTTTAAGAGTGGAAATTTGAGTTGACCTGCCTTTGAGCTTTCAAAACTGCTGACCAAGTTTGTGGCTTTTGTTTCTCCTTTACTTTCTAGCTGCGATTTGATGTCGGGAATTCCCTGACTTGGGCTCGGCGATACATTTTTAAGGTCGGGGACCGATCGGATATCCGTGCTGCCTAAATTAAAGCTGCCAAGGTCAACAATCAGCTTGTCAGGGCTAGTTGAAATATCGTCGATTTTTTCAATCAAAACAGCGATTTCGCTGACGGCTTTTATGTACCCCAAATTGAAATCTGGATCGATAGCTGGCCCGATAGTTTCGATGATATCCAAGAGCGTAACATTACCATCCTTATCTTTATCTAAGGCAGCTTTGATAGCTCTGACATCAGAGAACCCCGGTAGCGGTTCTTCCAGCACTTTGATGACAGGTTGAATTGGATCTGTAACCTGCTTGATCTTTCCCAAAATAGGTTTCGCAAAGTCGCTGAAGAATGTACCCATATCCATCTGTACGTTGTTGAACGCAATAGTGGGTACATCGCCAAAACTGCTAGGATTGTCTGGATCTGCATTGCTGCTATTAAATCCCCAGTCAATATTGATGTCCGTACTAAGCGATGGCAGTACGGCAGACTCTTGAAAACTTGTGGCAGCATTCAGATTGATATTTGCTGAACCATTAAATTTGACATCTACGAGGCTTTTTAAATTAACTGATGGCAGTTCCGAAAAAAACAGTTGATTATCTGAGTCCTTTAAATCAACTGTAAAATCGCCGTTAAATTGGGTGCCTTTATCTTTGACATTGAGTTGCAGAAATCCCAGTTTGCCAGTTACCTCTAAGTTGGGAAGAGAGGCATTTAAATTAATTTTAAGTTCGTTGGCATTTGATGTATCGAAATAAAAGCCTTTAGTCTTATTGACACCAAAATCCAGATTTAAATCATAGCCAAGACCGATTTTGGCCTTGCCATTGATATCCAATTTCAAAGCTGGTAATCCAATCCCAGCATCCAAGGCTGTAGAGAATGAGTTAGCCGCCTGTTCTTTTTTGAGCCTTAAGTTAAACTTAACATCGTCGGTTGTTTCCACAAAGCTAATCGCCTGGTCAATTTCTTGGGCATCAACTTGACCATCATTATTCAAGTCGGGAAGCAACTTTAACCCACTGGGCCCCAAAGCTTCTGCTAGAGCTTGTTTGATTAGCTCCGGTGTTTTAGTTACTGCTGTATCGAGTTTTTCGTGCAGTTTATTGAGAACATCATCTTCAAAATTGCTGATAAACTGTACGCCACTTTCAGCGGAATTCTTCAGTTTATCTCCTAAAAGTGGCAATTTGTTCCCGTATACTCGGTTATTGACAGCAGCTTGAAGGGTATCTAGAAGAGCATCGAAACCTGTAATAATGTCTCCCAGATTTTCTCCGGTGTAAATTGTTGCTTGTTCAATCTGAAGAACTTGTTCATCTAAGGTAAGGGTAGCTGAATCATCCTCAGCTAAAAGCAGTTGTCGCTGTTGAGAGTTCAATGTTTCTCCACGCACTAATGCTGAGAAAATTGCCCCTTCATCTCCAGGGGTATCTGAGTTATTCAATTGCCAGTCTATTGAGTGACCGATTTCTTCTAAAATAACATTGGCGATCGCATCAATATTATTGGAATTTTCATCAAGAAACTCTCGCGATAGATAAATTGTGTTATTTGCTCCAGCAAAAGCTCCCTTGGCTCCATTAATTTCTGCTGAAGAGCGAATCTCTATCAAGGGAAGTTTTTCAAAGTCTCCATTCGCCCAATCTAGAGCTAAGCTTTTGGCAATATCAGCCTCAAAGTCGTTACCAAAAGCTAACGCCATCTTGGCAGTAAAATCAGCATCTGTTCCTAAAGCTGCGAGGAAGCTATGAGTTTTTTGTAGAGATTGCTCTAAACTATGAGTAACGGTAGTGCTATCTAGTGATAAATTCATACTGTTCACCTTTTCCCTGTAAGTATTTCCATGTATCTGCGATCGCCCTTTCTTTATCCAACTGAAACAAGAGCGATCGCCCTCTACTATTCCAGATAATCAAGAAGCATTCAAGAAGTATTTGGCTTTAGGTTTTTAGGAGAGCAACGATCCCAATAATAACTGCGATCGCTACATAGCCAAGCCCTGCAAAAACGATGATGAACTTGGGTATAGCACAGCACCAAGCAATCTGAGGCCAGGGACTTTTTACAGCGCCGCGAAGCATTTTCTCAAGCGCGAAATTTTCAGTTCGATCCAGTAGCGCTGCCAGCCATTGCGCCCAAGCCAGTAGAATTGCTAAGTTGTACTCCAAAGTTCCAGGCGCGTGCAGCCGATCGGCAGCCATCACACAGCCTAATGCGATCGCCGTTGAATAAGCCAGTAGAAAGAAATTATCCCAGTAAAGACTGCTTAAAGCCTCGTTGAGTGCCCCCTTCTCCCAGGAGGCAATAATGGCGCTAGCTTTCTCCTCATTGCCTGCCAATTCAAGAGAAAGTACACCGCAGGGAGCTTTTTCGGTTGTAAGCGATGGGTGGTTTGTCTTTGGCGCTAATCCCAAAGTGAGAGCAACCAACAGTCCCAATACTAGCCAATCAGTTAAACCACTGGGGATTAAATGGAGTGGATGCCACAATTGCATTTTCTTGCCTCCTACAGTTCTGGTGTCACTCGTAGTACAGGATCGGGGCGTGGAGTTTCTTCGTCAATAAGAGACACATCACCCCAACCTTTCACAAAATCCTGAATGTATTTGACGCGAGCCAATGCTTCGTCGCACCAAGCCTCGGAGCGAGGGTAGGGATATTTATCATTCTTATGCTGCTCATTTTTATCCTGCTGCTCTTGGGCCAGCTTCTGGCAATCTAAACTCTTGTCTCGCAGCACCTGTTCCACCTTTGTCAGTTCAGTCTCCAGTAATCCCATCAGTACCTGAAAACGCACCCATTGATGATGTTCCAACTTAAAATCATTTACTATTTTTTCTCCAGCTATCTCCCCCTTTTCCATCACTCGCTTGATAATTTCCTTGTCCATAGACAAATTCAGTCCACCTTCAGCTTTATCTAAACGAACCTGCACCACCCGTTCCCTGTAACTTGGCAGCCTCGATTGGGTGTTGTCGCGGTAGTTTTGCGCTGTTAACCAAATTGCCCGGATAAAATCGCTCAACTTGGAAATTTCTGCCCACACCTGAACTGGGCGATCGTTTGCCTTGGAAAGGTAAATTGATTTATAGAGTTCATCTCTATCCCCATCCAACGTATCTAATTGCCGGCCAAGGTTTTCTGTATCTGGATTGGTAACAACGCTGACAGCATCTGCCTCTATCTGAGTCTTATTTTCGTCCTTCTTAAATGCGTTGGGTGGCAGCGAGGTAAGGTTAATTCCAAAAGTCGGGCGGCTTGGCAACCACTCATCAAAAAGGTGGATCGGAAAGTTGCTAGAGATGCCTCCGTCACTAAACCAGTTCCGTTGCAAACACTGTTTCCAATCCTTTTCCTTGGTAAGATCGAGCTTTTTTTTGTCTTGGAAAGCAGCGTCATTAATTGTGTAGAGAGGAACTGCACCGATTAATATAGGAAAGCTGAGGCTCATCCGCATCGCGACTACCACTGGCAAATTGTCCGCTTCAGGCAAGAAATGAAAACCTTCAGGCAACTCCACGCTTTTGGTTCGGCAAGCACATCGCGTCATATATTCTACGACGTTCGACGGGAATAGCTTGGAAAACTCTTCCTTATTAAAAATAAAAGCGTGTTTTTTGAAAGGCAGTATATAGGGTTGATTGTGACTCAGGTTAGATGTCACCAGCTTGAGGTCAATGGGCTTTTGCTTTTGCTTTAGCTTGCCAAAGGTAAGTGGCTCACCGTTTTCATCAATTCCGGCAACATAGTTGATTTTGGCAGTCAGCCAATCGGTCAGCGCTTCCGGGTGTTTAGATGTGGGATTTTTTCGAGATGTGGGATTTTTTCGAGATGTGGGATTTTTTAGGCCACTGCACATTCCAAAAAAGTTATTCGGCACTTCTTTAGTGAGGATGTTGTACAAATCGTAGACGCCAACACCCAAACTACCAATCCACTGCCCTATCCAAGCAAATGATACGCTCAGTAGCAGCAAGAGTATAATAAAGCTCCCTCCGCTTAAACTATCACCCGTAAACTGAGCCACTAAAAAAAATACTACAAAAGAGAACCCTGATAAGAACAACGCGAGGATTAAACCGATTACCAATCCTCTACGCGATCCGAGTGCGAATACCCTCTGGTGTTTAGATCGAAAAGTTTCGCGAAGAAATCGAGCAAATTGGAAAAAGCCCAAGAATTTTTGCAGCGGACTAGGCTTTTCATGGTTTGTTTTTTCCGTTTCCTCTTCCTCTGGTTTTTTACTCTCGATAAAAACAGCATACAGGGTATCCATTAAGGGTTGGGTTTCTTCGGAAGGTTGAAATAGGTTGCGTAAGAAGTTGTCTTGACTAAGTTGGTCGCTTATCTCCTTGAGCTTTGTAAAGCCTCCCGTGTCCCGTCCGTATTCTGCTGCTGCCGTAACTGCGGCGGCGATCGCTCCTGCAGAAGTGCCTCCAATACTACGAAATTGATACTTTTTCGCCAGCTTTAGGACAATCGGAGGATAAACAATTGCGCTCGTCACACCCCCTTTCATTACCAAATCACATTCTTTTTTTTTATTACTCAAAAACTCTGATTCTTCTGTTGTATTCAACAACTGCCTTGGCATTTGATTTCTCCTTTTTTAAAAAAATTGCTTGCGAATAGGTCGAGGCTACCCTGATAAATTATTGAATCAATCTAAGTTCAATAAATCTCTAACTTAGGAGTAAACTAAATCAACAAGGGTTAACTAGATTCGCTTTTTTTTGTGTGTTTGTGAAACTTGCGATCGCACCCTCTTAAGATTGAAATTCACTGCTTAAATCTACCTTGATTCAGTAATAACCCGGATGCGGCAGCGGTGTCTGTGAGTAAAAGTTATAAATAGTTATATCGTGGCTGCAAACTATACCGAATTTTTAAGTATAATTGCTTAAAGACCTGCAATTGGGACAGGAACCACGAGCCTTGCGCTAACACACCGGGTAATTTTAAATAAATGACGATCGACGAAGCACTGCTTTTCCTCGACTCAGTTCTCAAACAAGAGCATCTCAACGATATTCACATACTGGTATTGCGGCAGACTTGGGAAAGACGCTCTTATCCAGATATTGCCAAAAGCGCGGGTTATGATGCCGAATATATTAAGTTTGTTGGCTTTCAGTTATGGCAAGTTCTCAGTCGGCTATTCGGAGAAAAAGTCACCAAGAGTAACGTTCAGTCAGTTATGCGACGGAAAGCACAACAGGCGCAAGTAACCGTCGCCCTACCAAATAGCCAAATTAGTCACAATATAAACAAACAAATTAATCAGAGTGACGCGATCGCCGATCGATATCCAACTGACTTAACAAAACTCAACAAAACGATTAATTGGGGAGAGGCAATTGATGTTTCTATTTTCTACGGACGTGCAGACGAATTAGCTTTATTAGAACAGTGGCTAATCGGCGATCGCTGCCGCCTAGTAACGCTGTTGGGGATGGGTGGAATTGGCAAAACCTCTCTCTCTATCAAGGTAGCAGGACGCATCCAAGAACAATTTGATTATATTATTTGGCACAGTCTCCGTAATGCTCCATTAATACTTGACTTATTGGTAGAATTGATTCAATTTCTCTCGAACCAAAAGGAAACGAATTTACCAGACACCTTAGATGCTGGAATCTCGCGCCTGATGCACTATCTGCGACAGCATCGGTGTCTTTTAATATTGGATAATATCGAGTCAATTCTACAGGAAGAAGAACGCACGGGTTGTTATCGACAGGGATATGAAGGCTACGGTCAACTTCTGCGCTGCGTAGCCGAAATCAACCATAAAAGTACCCTGCTACTAACCAGTCGAGAAAAACCGATCGGTTTAGCAGCTAAAGAAGGTAAAAATTTGCCAGTTCGTTCATTACAACTGACAGGTTTAACAACCCCAGAAGCACAGGAAATTGTCCAAGCTCTTGCTTTTTTTCAAGGATCAGACTGCGAATGGGATATTTTGAGATACCACTATGCTGGAAATCCGTTAGCCTTAAAAATGGTTGCTCCCGCCATTCGCGATTTTTTTGACAGTAGCCTGACCAAATTTTTAGAACTTTTAAACCAAGGAACTTTAGTATTTGATGATATTCGGAACCTATTAGACCGACAATTCAATCGTTTATCAGATGTAGAAAAAAAGGTGATGTACTGGTTGGCGATCGATAGGGAGCCAGTCTCGCTGGGAGAGTTACAACAAGATATAGTTTCAAAATTAACTGTCAAAGAATTACTAGAGGTTTTAGGTTCTCTCGTTAGACGTTCTCTCATCGAAAAAACCTCAGACGGCTACACTCAACAACCCGTCGTCATGGAATACATGACGGAACGATTAATCGAAAAAGTCTGCACAGAGATAACCAACAGCGAAATTGACCTTCTCAGAAGCCATGCTCTTCTCAAAGCTACAGCTACAGAATACCTTAGAGATACGCAAGCTCGTCTTATCCTTAAACCTATTGCCGATCGACTGCTTTTTAGTTTTGAACACCAGCAACTTCTCGAAAACCAACTCAAACCCATTCTGGCATCACTGCGCGGTAAACCAACACTAGAAACTGGCTATGCTGCAGGTAATATTATAAATCTATTGCGTCAGATGCAGCCAGATTTAAGCGGTTGGGATTTTTCTAATTTGACCGTTTGGCAAGCTTATTTACCCGATACGAATTTGCATCAGGTCAACTTTGCGGGTTCTAATTTAGCTAATTCCGTTTTCGCCGAAGTTTTGGGCAGTGGTTTGTCAGTAGCTTTTAGCCCGGATGGAAAACTTTTAGCAATGGGCGATACGAATAGTGAGATTCATTTGTGGCAACTGCCAGAAGTTAGGCTGCTGAGAACTGGCAAAGAATACGGCAGTATCGTGTTATCCGCTGCTTTTAGTCCAGATGGGAAAACTCTTGCTACTGGCGGTAGTAACGGGACGATTCGTTGCTGGGATGTTAGCAGTTGGTCTATCCGTCAAATATTGCAGGGAAATACTAGCACTGTGCTGGGAGTTGCTTTCAGTCCTGATGGCAAGATGCTTGCTAGTAGCATCGGTGATGGAACTGTGCGTTTTTGGGATTGGAGTAATGGAGGATGCTTGCTAACTTTGCCAGCACACAAAAGTCAGGCTTGGTCGATCGCATTTAGTCCTCAAGGTAATATTTTAGTTAGTGGCGGTGATGACGGAACGCTCAAACTGTGGGATGTAGAGACGGGAGAATGCCTGAAAATGTTTGAGAGTGACAGCAGTCAAATTCGATCGGTGGCTTTCAGTTTAGACGGTAAAACGGTAGCCTGTGGTGGTCATGATGCTTTGATTCGCATCTGGGATATTAGCACGGGTGAAGTCTTGAGCATTAGCTCTGGACACTCACGAATAGTGGTGTCTGTTGCCTTTAGTCCAGACGGTCAGATTTTAGCAAGTTGCAGCGAAGACAGCACCGTGAGATTGTGGGAGGTGGCATCGGGTGAGTGTCTAAAAACACTGCAAGCACACACCAGTCGAGTTTCATCTGTCGCGTTTCGTCCAGATGGCAAAATTTTAGCTAGCACTGGTGAAGACTGCACGGTGAGACTGTGGGATGTTAAAACAGGTCATTGTCTGAAAACAGTATTGGGGCAAAGCAATCCAGTAAATTCGGTAGTTTTCTCGCCCGACGGCCAAACTTTAGCGAGTAGCGATCGCGCCGTGAGATTATGGAATATCAAAACCGGGAAGTGTCTTAAAAGCATACAGGATGGACATACTAATCGATTGAAATCCATTGCCTTCAGTCCGAATGGAGACTTGCTGGCGAGTGGATTCTCTGACACTCGTGTCAGGTTATGGGATACTGCGATCTGTGAGTGTCTAAAAAGTTTAGAGGGTCATTCTGCTTGGGTTTGGGGAGTTGCCATGAGTCCCGACGGTAAGACATTGGCAAGTTTCAGTGAGGATCCGACTATCAAACTATGGGAGATGAGCACAGGGCAATGTCTTTATACTTTTACTGAGCATGAGAGTTGGGTGATGGCAATTGCTTTTAGTCCTTCAGGTGATATCCTGGCTTCTGCGAGTACCGATAAGACGGTGAAGTTATGGGATGTCAGTACAGGGAAAGTCTTAAGCACTTTGATGGGAAATAGCGGTTGGGTTTGGTCTGTCGCCTTTAGTCCTGACAGTAATATTTTGGCAAGCAGCAACAGTGACGGTAGTATCAAGTTTTGGGATATCAATACCGGACAATTTTTGACTGCCCTGGAGGGACATGACGGTATTGTGTCATCTGTAATGTTCAGTCCTGATGGTACACACTTGGCGAGTGGCGGTCATGACCAAACTGTACGAGTGTGGGATGTTAGCACGAATGAGTGCTTGCAAGTTCTGCGGGGACACGACAATTGGGTGTGGTCAGTTGCTTTTAGTCCAGATGGTCAAATTCTAGCCAGTGCTAGCCAAGATGAGACGATTAAGCTTTGGGATGCAGTAACGGGTCAGTGTATCAAAACCTTGCCTGTTCCCAAACCTTATGAAGGAATGAATATTACAGGTGTTAAAGGTTTAACTGAGGCGACTGTTGCGACGCTCAAAACACTGGGGGCAGTTGAAGTAAATTGAGCGCGACTAATACCAAATCCGGGTTTACTACCCCTTTTTTTTTGTATTATATCCCACATTCCGCACCCCGAACTGGCACATAGGCGGATTGAGGGGGTAAAAGTGAATCATCCGAGACCATCATGAGTA